>DASZJD010000040.1 GCA_035948415.1 Acidimicrobiia bacterium
CGCTCGTAGTGGATCGGCATGGGTCCCTCCGCGAGGCCCGACAAACCTGACACGTTAGTCAGGTCGAAAACGCCCGATTTCGCTCCGCGCCGCGGGTCGCGGGTCTGGGCCGGCGCGTCGTCGGTCGACCGACCAGGGACGAACGGGGCGCGCGGCGCGCCAGGCGGGCGTTGTCCGGCTCCGATCTCGCCAGCGAGATCCTGTTTGCCGGTCGGCTCGAGCAGTCCATGGCGAGGCCGAGTCGGACCCGACCACCCACCCAACCTGACGGGCCCGTCAGGCGCGTGTGCGATGATCCGGCCGTGACCGACCGCCCGCGAGCGCTCGTGACCGCGCCCTTCCGGGGCGCCGGGCTGGCCACGCTCCGCTCGATCGCCGACGTGATCCTCGACCCGTGGATCGACCACTCCCCGCTGCGGATCCTGAACGGCGAGCAGCTGGCCGAGCGAGTCCGCGCCGAGCGGGCCGACGTCCTGATCGTGGAATCGGACTCGGTGAAGGGACCGGTGCTCGACCTGCCGCTCCGGGCCATCGGCTCGTGCCGCGGCGACCCGAACAACGTCGACGTGGCCGCGGCGACGGCCCGCGGCATCCCCGTCCTGCGGGCGCCGGGCCGGAACGCCGACGCCGTCGCCGAGCTCACCGTCGCCCTCCTGCTGGCGGTGAACCGGGGCGTGGTGCGGGCCGACCGCGACGTCCGCGAGGGCCAGATCTACCGGGACGGCACCATCCCCTACCAGCGGTTCCGGGCCTGGCAGCTGGCAGGGCGGACCGCGGGCCTGGTCGGGCTCGGCGCCGTGGGCCGCGCCACGAAGTGGCGGCTCGAGGGGCTCGGCATGCGCGTGGTGGCCCACGATCCCTACGCCGCCGACGCCACCCATTCCCTCGACGCCCTCCTCGAGGAGGCCGACGTCGTGTCGATGCACGCGATGGTGACGCCGGAGACCACCGGGATGATCGGCGCGGCCCAATTCGAGCGGATGTGCGAGGGCGCCATCTACCTGAACACGGCCCGGGCCCTCCTGCACGACACCGACGCCCTCGTGGCGGCGCTGCAGGCCGGCCGTCTCGCCGGCGCCGGCCTCGACCACTTCGTCGGCGAGCACCTCCCGGTCGACCATCCGCTGTGCGGGATGGCGAACGTCGTGCTGACGCCCCACATCGGCGGCGCCACCTACGACACCGAGGCCAACCACTCCACGCTGATCGCTGACGGGCTCGTCACCCTCTTCGGCGGCGGCAAGCCCGACAACCTCGTGAACCCGGAGGTCCTGGCGTGAGCTCGAAGACCCTGACCGCCGCCGAGACCAAGGAGCAGCTCCTCTGGGTGGCCAAGGAGATGCTGCGCATCAACCTCGTCGAGGGCACGGCGGGGAACCTCGGGGCCCGCCTCCCCGATGGCAACGCGGTGCTGACCCCGTCGTCGCTCGACTACACCGAGATGACGCTCGACGATCTCGTGGTGTGCGACCTCGACGGCAACGTGCTCGAGGGCACGCGCGGCCCCACGAGCGAGAAGGCGCTGCACCTCGCCGCCCTCCGGCAGCACGACAACATCGGCGCCACCATGCACTGCCACGCCAAGTACGCCACGATGTTCGCCCTGACCCGCACGCCGATCCCGGCGGTGATCGAGGAGTTCGACGTGTTCGTGGGCGGCGACGTCGACGTCGCCGACTACAAGACCACTGGCACCGAGGAGCTGGCCGACGAGGTCGCGTCCCGGGTCACCGAGAAGGCGGCAGTGCTCATGGCCAACCACGGCCTGTTCGCCGTGGGCCGGAACCCGAAGGACGTGCTGCACATCGCCTCGCTCGTGGAGCGGACGGCCGAGATCGTGTGGGGCGCCCGCGCCCTTGGCACGGTGGTGCCGCTGCCCGAGGAGGTCGGCAAGACCTTCTCGGGGTACTACCGGTACGGTCGCACCGGGAAGATGTAAGAGCCGGCCGCGTCTAGCGGGCCAGGGTGCCGAGCTCGGCGAGCAGGTGGTCGTTGAGGTTCGTGATCGAGGCGGACTCGAACTCGGCGTGGGTCCCGTCGGCGTGGTCGATCACGACCTTCGTCGAGAGCCGTCCCGGGATGGTCTGGGCGCTCACGTCGGCGCGATCCCACTCGGCCAGCTTCGAGACCACCTCGATGTTGCCCCTGCGCTTGGCCTTGGCGCTGAACGCGTAGAGCTTGTCGGCGGTCAGCGCGAGGTAGGTGATCCGGTTCGTCTTGAGGCCGTGCCGCTCGCTGAGCGGATACACCTGAGTACCGGTACTCAATTTCGGGGCGACCAGTAGCCTGGCGCGATGCCCGACGCCTACGAGCCCACGCTCGACCTCGAGCTCCCCGTCGACGCGATGCAGCGGCACAAGGCCGTCGGGCTCTGGTACGAGGACGAGACGCTGCGCGTCCGCGCGCACCTCCAGGACTCCTACACCGACCCGGACGCGTCACGGCTCGTCCTCCACGAGTACCGGCTCGACCTGTGGGTCGACCTGGGGTCGATGATGGTCACCCGAATCGAGGTCCTGCCCGTCCACCTCCCCTACGGGGACTGCTTCGCCGCCGCCCCGAACGTCCAGCGGCTGGTCGGGCTGCGCCTCGAGCGCGGCTTCACGGGCGAGGCGTTGCGGCGCCTCGGCGGCGAGGCCGGCTGCACCCACCTGAACTCGCTCATCAGCGACCTGGCCATCGCCGGGCTCTTCCACGGCTACCTGCGGGTCCGCGAGCAGACCCGCGAGCACGGCGTGCTGCCGGTCCTGCCGGCGAGCGACGAGCGCACCGGGATCTGCGCCGGCTGGCGGGCCGGCGGGACGCTCGCCACCTGGATGGCGCAGGGTCGCGGCATCGCGCCCTCCCCCATCTATCCCACCCGCGACCCCGGGCGCGCCTCCGACGACCGGTGACTGCCCTCGACCCGACGCGGCGGTACTTCTCGCCCGAGATCGAGACCATGCCGCGGGCCGAGATCGAGCGGCGACGCGACGAGCGGCTCCTCGGCGACCTCGTCCCGTGGGCCTACGAGCGCTCCGCGCTCATCCGGGAGACCTG
>DASZJD010000041.1 GCA_035948415.1 Acidimicrobiia bacterium
GATCTACGCCAAGCTGGAGGGCCAGAACCCGGGCGGGTCGTCGAAGGACCGCATCGCCCTCGCGATGGTCGACCAGGCCGAGCGCGACGGGGTGCTGCGCCCCGGCGACACGATCCTCGAGCCGTCCTCCGGCAACACCGGGATCGGCCTGGCGCTCGTCGCCAAGCTCCGCGGGTATCGGGTCCGGGTCGTGATGCCGAAGAACGTCTCGGTCGAGCGCCGCCAGCTCCTGGAGATCTTCGGCGCCGAGATCGTCTCCTCGCCCGGGGAGGAGGGGAGCAACGGCGCGATCCGCCTGGCCGAGAAGCTGGCCGCCGACGACCCGACCCTGCGGCTGCTCTTCCAGTACGGCAACCCGGCTAACCCGCTCGCGCACTACGAGGGCACGGGCCCCGAGATCCTGCGCGACTGCCCCGACGTCGACGTGTTCGTGGCCGGGCTCGGCACCAGCGGCACGCTGATGGGCGTCGGCCGGTTCCTGAAGGAGCGCCGCCCGTCGGTGCGAGTCGTCGCGGTCGAGCCGCCGGCGGGGGAGCTCGTGCAGGGGCTCCGATCGCTCGAGGACGGCTTCGTTCCCCCGATCCTCGACCCCGGCGTGCTGGACCGGAGGCTGATCGTCCGCGCTCGCGAGTCGATCGAGTGGCTGCGACGGCTCCTGAACGAGTGCGGCGTCTTCGCCGGCATCTCGTCGGGTGCGGCCGTCGCGGGGGCGGTGAAGGCCGCCGCCGAGCTCGAGCACGGGACGGTGGTGGTGCTCCTGCCCGACGGGGGCTGGAAGTACCTGTCGTCGGGGGCCTGGACCGACCCGCTCGACGTCGTGGCCGAGCGGGCCACGCAGATCAACTACTGGTGAGGCCGCTCCACCATCCCGAACGCCCGTGGCACGGGTGGCGGCGCCGGGCGCGCCGCTCTGCGGCCGGACGACGATGCCCGGCGTGACCGTCGGCCCCGAGGTCCTCGACGACGCGGTCGAGGTGCTGCGCCGAGGCGGGCTCGTGGCCTTCCCCACCGAGACCGTCTACGGCCTGGGCGCCGACGCCACGAACCGCGACGCGCTGCACCGCCTCTACGCGGTGAAGGGACGCCCGGCACGCCACCCGGTGATCGTGCACGTCGCCGCCGGCGCGCCGCTCGACGAGCTGCTGGCGCCGTGGGCGGCGGCGATCCCCCCGGCGGCACGGTCGCTCGCCGAGTCGTGTTGGCCCGGGCCGCTCACGCTCGTGCTCCGACGCGCCGTCGGCGTGCTCGACGAGGTCACCGGCGGTCGCGACACCGTCGGGCTGCGGGTTCCCGACCAGCCGCTGGCCCAGGACCTGTTGACCCGGTTCGGCGGCGGCGTGGCGGCGCCGTCCGCGAACCGGTTCGGGCGGGTCAGCCCGACCACCGCCGCGGACGTGCGGGCCGACCTCGGCCTCGACGTCGACCGGATCCTCGACGGCGGCCGCTGCCAGGTCGGGGTCGAGTCGACGGTCGTCGACTGCTCGGACGGCCGCCCCGTCGTGCTCCGGCTCGGCGGGGTCAGTCGGGAGCGGCTGGAGGCGATCGTCGCCGGGCCGGTGCCGGTCTGCGACGACGGCACGCGCCCGGCGCCCGGCACCCTGGCCTCGCACTACGCCCCGCGAGCCCGGGTGGTCCTCGTCGCCGCGCCCGAGGTGTCAGCCCGGGCGAGCGACCTCGTCGCCGCCGGGGCCCGGGTCGGGCTGCTCGCCGCCGTCCCGCCGGCCGACCTGCCCCCCGGTGTGACGGTCCTCGCCGCCCCCGCCGACGTCGACGAGCTCGCGCGCGACCTCTACCGGCTGCTCCGCGACGCCGACCGCCAGCGCGTCGACGTCCTGCTGGCCGTCCCGCCCGAGCCGGTCGGAATCGGCGCCGCGGTCGCCGACCGTCTCGCTCGCGCCGCACGCGTCGCCGAGCCGCGACCATGACGAGCCCGGCGCCGGTCGGCGTGTTCGACTCCGGACTCGGTGGTCTCACGGTGGTGCGCTCCCTGCTCGACCTGCTCGGAGACGAGCCCGTCCTCTACTTCGGCGATTCGGGACGCTTCCCCTACGGACCGAAGCCTCGTGACGAGGTGCTGAAGTACTCGCTCGAGATCGGCGACCTCCTCGTCGATCGCGGCGCACGCGTGGTGGTCGTGGCCTGCAACAGCGCCGCCGCCGCCGCGCTCGACGCCCTCGCGGTCCGCCTCGCCGTCCCGGTCATCGGGGTGATCGAGCCCGGGCTGCGCGCCGCGGCGCGGGCCAGCGGGTCGGGGCGCGTCGGCGTGATCGGGACCGTCGGCACGATCGCGTCGGGCGCCTACCAGCGCGCGGCCTCACGGCTCGACCGGTCGCTCGAGCTCGTCTGCGCCGCCTGTCCCGGGTTCGTCGAGTTCGTCGAGGCCGGCGACGTGGACTCCGACCAGGTCCACGTGCTCGCGGAGCGGCTCCTCCAGCCCCTCCGGGCCGCCGCCGTCGACACCGTGGTGCTCGGCTGCACGCACTACCCCCTGTTGGCCCGTACGATCGGCGACGTCATGGGCCGCGACGTCGTCCTCGTCTCGAGCGCCGACGAGACCGCGTTCGCAGTCCGCGGCCTGCTCGGCGGCGGCACCGGGGCCGCGACGGGCGTCGAGCCGCCCCGGTTCATCACCAGCGGCGACCCCGAGCGGTTCCGACGTCTCGGCGCCCGCTTCCTCGGGCCCGAGGTCGAGGCGGTGGAGGCGTGGTCGTGGAGCTGACCGTGCTCGGGTGCTCGGGCTCCTACGCGGGCCCCGACGGCGCCGGCTGCAGCGGCTACCTCGTCCGAGAGGGCGGCACCGCGATCTGGGTCGACTGCGGCAACGGCACCTTCGGGGCGCTCCAGGCGCGGCTTCCCGTCCGCGACGTCAGCGCCGTCGTGCTGACCCACGAGCACCCCGACCACTGCGTCGACCTCTACGGGTTGCACGTGATGCTGCGGTACGCGCTGCACCGCGCCAACCTGCCCGTCTACGCCCCGGCCGGCCTCGGCGAACACCTGGGGACGCTCGTGGGCGGCGACTGGGGCGACGCCTTCGAGTGGCACGTCATCGACGAGCGCGCACCGGTCACGATCGGTGCCGCCACGCTCCGGTTCTCGCGCACCGACCACCCGCCGCCGACGTACGCGGTCGAGGTCGCGGCGGGCGGGTCGCGCCTCGTCTACACCTCGGACACCGGGCCGGGCTGGAGCGTGGCCGCGTTCGGGCACGACGCCGACCTCGTGCTCTCGGAGGCCACCTACCTCGACGGGCAGAAGCCGGTGCCGATCCACCTGTCGGCCAAGGAGGCGGGGACGGCGGCGCGGGCGGCCGGCGCCCGTCGGCTCATGCTCACCCACGTGTGGCCCGAGATCGACCGCCGGCTGACCCTCGCCGAGGGCTCCGCCGCCTTCGGCGAGCCGGCGCTGCTCGCCGCCCCCGGCCTCGTGACGACGGTCGGCTAGGCGCGTGGGCCCCCGTCGCGACGGCCGGGAGCCGGACGAGCTCCGGCCCATCACCTTCACCCGGGACTTCACCGAGTTCGCGGCGGGCTCGGTGCTCGTGGAGTTCGGTCGCACCCGGGTGCTCTGCACCGCGTCGGCCGAGGAGCGGGTGCCGCCGTGGCTCCGAGGCTCCGGACGGGGCTGGGTGACGGCGGAGTACTCGATGCTCCCGGGGTCCACGAGCGAGCGCACCGACCGGGAGGCGGCGCGGGGGCGGCAGTCGGGCCGCACCCAGGAGATCCAGCGGCTCATCGGCCGGTCGCTGCGGGCGGTGACGGACCTGTCCACGATGGGCGAGGTCCAGGTGATCTTGGACTGCGACGCGCTGCAGGCCGACGGGGGGACCCGCACCGCGTCCATCTGCGGCGCCTACGTCGCGCTCCACGACGCCTGCACCCGGCTCGTCGCGACCGGCCGGCTGGCCTCGCACCCCATCACCGACGCCTGCGCGGCGGTGTCGGTCGGCGTCGTGGACGCGCTGCCCTGCCTGGACCTCGACTACTCCGAGGACGCCCACGCCGAGGTGGACATGAACGTCGTGATGACCGGCAGCGGCCGCTACATCGAGGTGCAGGGGACCGCCGAAGGAGCGCCGTTCTCGCGCGGGGAGCTCGACGCCCTGCTCGGCCTGGCCGAGCTGGGGATCGCCGACATCGTCGCGCTCCAACGCGAGCTCGTCGGCGAGCCGCCGCCGAACCGGCGCCGCTGACGGTGCGGTTCGTGCTCGCGACCGCCAACCCCGGCAAGGCGCGCGAGATCGACGCCATCCTCGCCGGCGCCGGGCTCCCGCTGGAGCTCGCGCCCCGCCCGGCGGCCGTCCCCCCGGTCGACGAGCCCGGCGCCACCGTGGAGGCCAACGCCCGCCACAAGGCGCGGGCGGTGCGGGACGCGACCGGCGCCGCCGCCATCGCCGACGACACCGGGCTCGAGGTCGACGCCCTCGGGGGCGCCCCCGGGGTGCGGTCGGCGCGCTTCGCCGGGCCCGAGGCCACCGACGAGGACAACGTGAGACTCCTGCTCGAGCGGCTCCGCGGCGTCCCGCTCGAGCGCCGGCGGGCGCGGTTCGTCACCGTCGCCGTCGCCAGCTTCCCCGACGGCCGCGAGCTCGCCGCCATCGGGACCGCCGACGGGACGATCGCCAGCGAGCGGCGCGGCCACAGCGGGTTCGGCTACGACTCGGTGTTCATCGCCGACGCCGGGGACGGCCGCACCTTCGCCGAGCTCACCCCGTCCGAGAAGGACGCCTGCTCGCACCGCGGCGCCGCGTTCCGTACGCTCGCCGAAGGCCTCGCCATCCTCGACCAGGCCGGGCACTTGGACCCGCCGGAGCCCGGGCCCGGTAGCGGCGAGCCCGCCGAGGAGGTGTGACGTGGCGGTCATCGACGTGGCCGGCTTCGTCGCCGACCTCAAGGACCACGCCGTCGAGCACGGCTTCCACGTCCACGACGAGCGGCACTTCGTCGAGAGCTACTCGCTGCGCCAGACCTGGGAGGTCGACGTCCACCCCGAGGAGGGCTGCGAGGGCCCGGTGGACCTCTACCTGTCGCTCGAGGTCGACCCCCGGACCCTCCTCGGCTTCGAGGACGCGGTGATGGCCCGGCCGGAGGGCGACGACCCGCCCGACGACTACGTCTTCCCCCTGAACTTCACCTGGGGGCTGCCACCCCTGCCCCAGGACCCGGACCTGCTCGTGCTCGCGACCGACCTCGCCGGCATCGGCGGGCCCGACCTGCCCCTCGAGGTGTCGGCGATCGACTCGATCCCGTCGGCAACCGAGGCCCCCGAGCGGGCGTTGCGCGTGGTGGCGCACCAGCGGGTGTCGCTCCTGCGCATCCGAGACGGCGACGCCGTCTCCTGCGAGCTGCTCGACCGGTGCCTTGAGGTGAGCCGGTTCCTGCTGGCCCGCGCCGAGGGCTGGCTGGGTTAAGACACCAGCGACTCGCTGAAGAGCCGGGCCCGGCCGCGCCCCTCGTGCTTGGCCCGGTAGAGGGCGATGTCGGCGTCGCGGATCAGGCCCGAGATCCCCTCCTCGCCGCCGTGCGAGAACGCGATCCCGATGCTGAGCCCCACGCGCACCTCGTGGCGGTCGATCGCGAACGGCTTCGAGACCGTCTCGATGATGCGAGAGGACAGCTCGAGCATCTGGTGCTCGCCCCGCGGGTTCTCGCAGAGGATCACGAACTCGTCCCCGCCGAGCCGGGCGAGCACGTCACCGGCCCGCACCGCCTCCCGCAGGCGGCGCGCCACCATGCCGAGGAGCAGGTCACCGGTGTCGTGGCCGTAGCTGTCGTTGACGAGCTTGAAGCCGTCGAGGTCGAGGAACAGCACCGCCAGCTCCTCGCTGGTGCGGCCGGCGCGGGCCAGCGCCCGCTCGCCGATCTCCCGGAACAGGGCCCGGTTCGGGAGGCTCGTGAGCGCGTCGTGGGTGGCCTCGAACTCGAGCCGGCGCTGGGCCGCCTTCATCTCCGAGATGTCGTGCGCGATCGTGGCGATGCGGGCCACGTTGCCGTCGTCGTCCCGGTGCGCCTGCACCGTCACCGCGACCGGGATCCGCCGTCCGTCCGGGTCGACGAGCTCGAGCTCACCGGACCAGACGCCGCGGCGGCGCACCTCCGGCATGATCTCGGTGCGCAGGCGCTCTCGCGACACCGCCGACGACAGCGCCGAGACGTGCTGCCGCTCCCGGGCGCCGAGGAGGGCGCGGGCCGACCGGTTCGCGTAGACGATCGCGCCGTGCGGGTCCGAGACGACGACGAGCTCGTTCGTGGCGTCGAGGATCTCCACCATGCCCGACGCTCGGCGTTCGGCGAACTGGCGCTCGGTGACGTCGCGGGCGTTCGTGACCACGCCCTGCACGGACGGCTCGTCGGTCAGGTCGCTCACGACCGCCTCCATGAGCCGCCACGACCCGTCCCGGTGTCGGGCCCGGTACCGGATCGGCTCGGCGACGCCGCGGGCGAACTGGTCGAAGGCGCTCTGCTCCACGCGGTCGATGTCGTCCGGGTGGATGAGGTCGCGGGCGTGGGTCCCGACGAGCTCGGAGGGCTCGTAGCCGAGGACCATCCGCGACGACGGGCTCACGTAGTGCAGGACCCCGTCCAGGTCGTTCACCGTGATGAGGTCGGACGCGTGCTCGACGAGCGCGGCGAAGCGGTCCTGGGCCTCGCGGAGGGTGGCCTCGCTCTCGAGCCGCTCGGTGATGTCGCGGGTGTTGACGACGAGGCCGCCCACGGCGGGGTGGTGGAGCAGGTTCTGCCCGACCGCCTCGACCCACCGGTAGGAGCCGTCGCGACGGCGGACCCGGCACGTCACCGTGTCCGTCGCGCCCGGCTCCGGGAGGACCCCGGCCAGCTTCGAGGCCACCAGGTCGAGGTCGTCCGGGTGCACGAGCTCGGTGGCGGCCATGCCCACCGTCTCGGTGTTGGGCCGGCCGATGAGGGTCTCGGCCGCCGCGCTGAGGTAGACGAGGCGGCCCTCGGCGTCGAGGACGAGGATCGGGTCCGACGAGTGCTCGAGAAGGGCGGCGAGCCGCTCCTCGGCGGCGTCGCGCTCGGCCTCCGCCCGGACCTGCTCGGTCACGTCGGTGACGTCGGCGGCGAAGTAGAGGGGCTGGCCGTCGTCGCCCTGGACGTGCCAGACGGTGAAGCGACCCCACACGGTGTCGCCGCCGGGACGCACGAAGCGGACGTCGATGGTGACGCGGTCGACCCGACCGGCCGCCAGGGGACCGAGCCCGGCGCGGACCCGGGCCCGGTCGTCGTCGTGCACGGAGTCGATCCCCGCCGCGCCGGTGAGCTCCTCGGGGCGGCGGCCGAGCAGGTCGGCGAAGGCGCGGTTGACCTGCAGCCATCGGCCCTCGAGGTCGACGAGGGCCCGACCGACGGGCGAGTGCCGGAACGCGGTGGTGAAGCTGTGCTCGAGCGCTTGGACCCGGCGCTCGAGGCGCTGGCGCTCGGTGATGTCGCGGGCGATGAGCACGATGCCGCGGACCGCGGGCTCGTCGAGCAGGTTCGTCGCCAGGACCTCGACCTCGCGCCAGGTCCCGTCGTCCGCCCGGGCCCGCAGGCGCAGCGGCGCCCGTGTCGGTCCGGCGGCCAGGCGGGCGAGACCGCGAGCCGCGCGGCGCGCGTCATCCGGGTGGACGAGGTCGAGCACGCGGCTGCCGACCTTGGCGCGCCGGTCGTGACCCAGTACCCGCTCGCTGGCCTCGTTGGCCCACAGGATCGTCCCCTCGGCGTTGACGACCGCCACCATGTCGGAGATCGTCTCGACGAGGCCGATGAGTCGGGTCAGCGCCGAGCCGCGGTCCTGCTCCCCCTGATTGGTTGCCATCACCGTGCCTCCGGGGCGAGGCCTCCCAGGAGGGTTGATCGGCGTCCCGGGCGTCCGACCTGAGGCCCGGCGGGCGGGGCTGCGCTCGAACCGGCGCCGCGGGCGAGCAGAATGCTGGGCATGCCCATGCGGGCCGACTGTCGGCACTACGAGAGCCGGACCTACGACTCCGGCGAGGTGGTTCGGCGCTGCAAGCTCGACCTGGCGCCCGAGGCGCCCTGGCGCTGCCCCGACGACTGCCCCAGCTTCACGCGCCGGCGGATGGACGCGGGCTGGCACTACGGCAGCCTCCGCCAGGACCAGCCCGCCCGCGGGCACGAGCCCGCGGGCGAGGACGTGGCCGCGCTCTTCGACGCCGCCGAGGAGATCGTGAACACGGCCGCCCCCGACATCCTCGCCGACTTCGCGTCCCCGAAGCGGCGCAAGCTCCGCCGCCGCAAGGGCAAGAAGGGCAAGTAGCGCGCCGACTGAGCGACGGTGCGAGCGGGGGGAGTCGAACCCCCACGCCCCGAGGGGCACCGGGACCTAAACCCGACGCGTCTGCCAGTTCCGCCACGCTCGCGTCGCGTCATTCTCGCACCGCCTCGCGAGCGGGTAGCGTCCCGGGCCGTGACCGACGTGGCCGCCCGGGTTCCGCTGGTCGACTACCTCGTCATCGACGACGGCGACCCGTACCTGGTCGCCAACGAGTCGACCGAGTCGGGCGCCCTGTACTTCGACCGTCGCAACGCCGACGCCAAGTCCGGTCGTCCGGGGTTCACGCGCCGGCGGCTCGCCGACACGGGCGCGGTGCGGACCTTCACGATCGTGCACCGAGCCGCCCCCGGCGTGCCGACCCCCTACGTGTCGGTCGTCGTCGACCTCGACGGGGGCGGGACCGTGAAGGCCAACCTCATCAACGTGGATCCGGACCCGGCGCGGGTGCGGGTGGGGATGCCCGTCCGACTGACCACCTACACCGCCGGGACCGACGACAATGGGACCGAGGCCGTGGCCTTCGCCTACGAGCCCGCGTGACCGCGAGAGGAGCGCTCGATGGCTGACAACGACGTTTGGATCCTCGGCGCGGCGATGACGAAGTTCACCCGCTACCGGGACAAGGACGTGATCGACCTGGCCGCGGAGGCGTCGCTCGCGGCGCTCGACGACGGTGGGGTCACGATCCACGACATGGACGTGCTCGGGGCCGGCAACCTCATGGAGGCGGCGAGCGGGATCGGGCAGCGGATCCAGAAGCAGATCGGCCAGACCGGCATCCCGGTGTTCAACGTCGCCAACGCCTGCGCCACCGGCGCCACCGCGGTCCGATGCGTCTACCTCTCGATCCGGGCCGGCGAGGCCGACGCGGGGCTGGCCGTCGGCTGCGAGCAGATGGGCAAGGCCGGGCTGCTCGGCGCGTCGGCCCGCTCCGATCAGCACGTCTTCGAGCCCTCGGGTCGCTACGGGTCGGTGATGAGCGTCGAGGGGCGCCTCGGCACCACCCTGATGCCGGGCGTCTTCGCGCAGGCGGGCATCGAGTACGCGGGCGAGCACGACGGGGTCGGCTTCGAGCAGTTCGCCAAGGTGGCCGAGAAGAACCACGCCCACTCCACCCTGAACCCGCTGGCCCAGTACCAGAAGGCGTTCAGCCTCGAGGAGGTCATGGGCGCCGACATGATGGCGTACCCGAACACGCTCCTCATGTGCTGCCCGACGGGCGACGGCGCCGCCGCGCTGGCCCTGGTCTCGGAGGCGAAGCTCCGGACCCTGTCTGAGGAGCAGCGCCGACGGGCGGTGAAGATCTCGGCCTCGGTCCTGACGTCCGACCCCTGGACCGAGGCCGACCAGGTGCAGCCCGACGTGAACACGCTCACGCGCGCCGCCGCCGACCGCGCCTACGAGCAGTCCGGTGTCGACCCGAAGGACCTCGACCTCGTCGAGCTCCACGACTGCTTCGCGACGGCCGAGCTCATCCACTACGACAACCTCCGGCTCTGCGATCCGGGCGAGGCGGGCAAGTTCATCGACGAGCGCGGCCCGTGGCGCGACGGGGCCATCCCGGTCAACGTCTCGGGGGGCCTGATCTCGAAGGGGCACCCGCTCGGCGCCACCGGCGTCGCCAACCTGTTCGAGGTCGCGACCCACCTCCGGGGCGAGGCGGGCGACCGTCAGATCGAGGGCGCCCGCGTCGGCCTCACGCACGTCATCGGCCTCGGCTCGGCCTGCGCCGTGCACGTGCTCGAGAAGGCCGCGGCCTAGC
>DASZJD010000042.1 GCA_035948415.1 Acidimicrobiia bacterium
AGGGCGGCGACGACGGCGTCGAGGGCCAGCTCGTCCTCGACGCCGGTGGCCCGAACCCGCCGCTCGGCGACGCCGCGCCCGACGCTCTTGGCCCCGACGGTGAGGCGGACGGGCATGCCGAGGAGGTCGGCGTCGGCGAACTTCACGCCGGGGCTGACGTCCCGGTCGTCGTAGAGCACCTCGACGCCGGCGGCGACGAGCGCGTCGTAGAGCCGGTCGGCGGCGGCGATGACCCGCGCCGCGGCGTCCCCCCGGCCTGGGAGCGCCACGAGGTGGACGGCGAACGGCGCCAGCGCCGCGGGCCAGGCCAGCCCGACGTCGTCGTGGTGCTGCTCGGCGACGGCGGCGACGATGCGCGAGACGCCGGCGCCGTAGCAGCCCATCACCATCGGGTGCTGCGCGCCGGCGTCGTCCTGGTACCGGGCGTCGAGGGCCTCGGGGTACTTCGTGCCGAGCTGGAACACGTGGCCGACCTCGATGCCGCGGTCGATCGCCAGCGGCGCGCCGCACCGGGGGCAGGGGTCGCCGGGGGTGACGACCACGAGGTCGGCCCACTCGTCGACGCGGAAGTCACGGCCGGCGACGGCGTCGCGCACGTGGCGGTCGGGCTCGTTGGCTCCCGTCACCCAGGCGTGGTCGGCGGCCACCGACGGGTCGGCGATCACCACCTCGAACGCGGGGTGGTGGGGGCCCAGGTAGCCGCGGGCCAGCTCGGGGTGGGCGGCGAAGTCCTCCTCGGTGAGGACCCGCACCGGGCGGGGGGCTACCGCCTGGGCCAGCGCCGCCTCGCTCACCTCCCGGTCGCCGGGCACCAGCGCGGCGCCGAGCTGGGGGCCGCCCGCCCCGCCGATCTCGAACACGATGCACTTCAGGAGGCCGGACTCGGGGACGCCGAGGTGGCGGGCGACGGGCGCGATCCCGGGCATGCCCGGGGTGTCGACGGGCCGCATCGCCGGCGCGTCGACCGGTCCGTCGTGGCGGGGCGGCGGCCGGCGGCGGGCCGCCTCGACGTTGGCGGCGTACTCGCAGCGCGGGCACCACACGAAGTCGTCCTCGCCGACGGCGGCGACGGCCATGAACTCGTGGTTCGTGGTCCCGCCCATCTCGCCGGCCTGGGCCTCGACGGGCCGGAAGACGAGGTCGCACCGGGTGAAGATCCGGCCGTAGGCGTCGTACATGTCTTGGTAGGTGCGCTTGAGGTCCTCGACGTCGGTGTGGAACGAGTAGGCGTCCTTCATCAGGAACTCGCGGGCGCGCAGCAGCCCGAACCGGGGCCGCAGCTCGTCGCGGTACTTCCAGTTGATCTGGTAGAGGGTCACGGGCAGGTCCCGGTAGCTGGCGTACTCGCCGGCGACGAGGGCGGTGGCCGCCTCCTCGGCGGTGGGCGCCAGGACGAAGCCGGTCTCCTTGCGGTCGTGGAGCCGGAACATCAGCGGCCCGTAGGCGGCGTCACGGCCGGACCGGGCCCAGAGCTCGAGGGGCTGGATGATCGGGAGCGTGACCTCCTGGGCCCCGATCCCGTCCATCTCCTCCCGGACGATGCGCTCGACCCGGGCCAGCACCCGCCGCCCGAGGGGCAGCCAGGCGTACACGCCGCTGGCGACCCGCCGGATGCACCCCGCCCGGAGCAGGAGCCGGTGGCCGTCGGTCTCGGCGTCGGCGGGGTCGTCCCGCAAGGTGCGCAGGAAGAGCTGCGACATCCTCACGCCGGACACTGGCCCGGAGGCTACCGGCGGCGCCCGGCGGCGGCGCCGGAAATCGGGCCCGGGGGCGACCGAGGCCCCGGCCGGGCCCGCCCCGAAATTGCTGACTTCGCCGCTGGCATTTTCGGCCCCAATTCCTTACACTGGCGGTAGTGATTCGAGCGAGAGGCGCCGCGAGCATCTCGATGGGCCGCACCCCCCACGAGCTGCACGACGAGATGTGTCGTCATCGCTCGGCGTGCCGCGCCGCCTGACCGGCCCCGCGCTCGCCCCGGCCCGTCCCTCCGACGCGGCCCCTTCCCTCCCTCCTTCGAGGTCACGCCATGATCGACGTCGCCGAACTTCGGACTCGCCGCCTGGACCCGGTCGTCGCGGCCGAGCTCGACCGCTTCGAGGACGCCGTCGCCCGCTACCTCGCGGGCGAGATCGACGACGAGGCCTTCCGGGTCTTCCGCCTCAACCAGGGCGTCTACGGCCAGCGCCAAGGCGGCCACCAGCAGATGCTCCGGGTGAAGGTGCCGCACGGTCGGGTCACCGCCGACCAGCTCGACATGTTCGGGCACATCGCCGACGAGTACTCGCGCGGCTGGGGCCACCTCACCACGCGCCAGAACGTGCAGCTGCACTTCGTGCCCCTCGAGCAGGTGCCGGCGGCGCTCCGCGACCTCGCCGCCGCCGGGCTCACCAGCCGCGAGGCCTGCGGCGACACCGTCCGCAACGTGGCCGGCTGCCACCTCGCCGGGGCCTGCCCCTTCGAGGTGCTCGACATCACCCCGTGGGCGCAGGCCACCACCGACCTGTTCCTCCGCAACCCGATCGCGCAGCGGCTGCCGCGCAAGTTCAAGATCAACTTCTCGGGCTGCGCCACCGACTGCGGCCAGGCCATGTTCAACGACGTCGGCGTCATCGCCGTGAACCGGCCTCGGCCCGACGGCACCGTCGAGCCCGGGTTCCGCGTGTTCTTCGCCGGCGGCCTCGGCGCCAACCCGCACCCGGCCCAGGCCCTCGAGGAGTTCACGTCGCGCGAGGACCTCCTGCCGACCATCGAGGCGATCCTGCGGGTCCAGGACCACCACGGGAACCGGGACAACAAGCTGCGGGCCCGGATGAAGTGGCTCGTCGACACGATGGGCGTCGAGGAGCTGCGCGAGCGCATCGTGAAGGAGCGGCGGTTCCTCATCGCCTCCGCGACCTACCCGGGCGGCGTGCCCGCGCCCGTCGCCGAGGGCGGCGACGAGCCGGCCGGGACGGCGACCACCCCCGACGCCGGCGCCCCGGTGGAGCTGCGCGGCGTCGACCCGTACCGCGCCTGGGAGCTCGCCAACGTGGTGCGCGGCCGCGCCAACGGGACGGTGAGCGCGTACGCGCACTGCCGGCTCGGTGACATCACGAGCGACCAGTTCCGGGCCCTCGCCGACCTGCAGCGCCAGCTCGACGCCGACGTGCGGATCACGAACCGCCAGAACCTCGTGTTCCGCGACCTCGGCGAGGACCAGCTGCCCCTCCTCTACGCCCGGCTCGGCGCCATCGGCATGGCGTCGCCGGGGGCGGAGCTGGCCCGCGACGTCGTCGCCTGCCCCGGCGCCGACACCTGCAACCTCGCCGTTACCCAGTCCCGCGGCCTGGCCGACGACATCGACCGGGCCCTCGAGGACGCCGGCCTGGCCGACGTCGGCGGGGTCCGGGTGAACATCTCGGGCTGCACGAACAGCTGCGGGCAGCACCACATCTCCGACATCGGCTTCTTCGGCCTCGAGCGTCGCGCCCACGGCCGGTCGGCGCCCGGCTACCAGATGCTGCTCGGCGGCCACGTCGGGCAGATGGCCATCGAGTTCGGGGGCAAGGCGGTGAAGCTGCCGGCGAAGGCGGCGTCGGAGGCGGTCGTGCGCGTCGTGGGCCGCTTCGCCGGCGAGCGGCAGGCGGGCGAGGCCTTCGCCGACTGGCTGGCCCGGTCCGGCGGCGCCGCCGAGGTGGGCGCGGGCCTGCGCGACCTCGACGAGTTCCCCGACCCGGACCAGCGCCCCGAGTTCTACGTGGACTTCGACGAGACCGGGCCCTACACGGCCGACGTCGGCCAGGGCGAGTGCATCACATGAACGACCGCGACCTCCCCGACCTGCGCGAGCTGGCGGCGGTGTCCGCGTCGCTCGAGCGCAAGCCCGCCACCGCCGCCATCGAGTGGGCGGCCGAGCGCTTCGGCGACGGCCTGGTGCTGGCCTCCTCGTTCCAGGACTGCGTGCTCATCGACCTGGCGGTCCAGGTCGCGCCCGACGTCGACGTCGTGTTCCTCGACACCCAGTACCACTTCGCCGAGACGCTGTGGTACGTGGAGGCGGTGCGGCGCCGCTACGACCTGAACCTGCGGGTCGTCGGGCCCGACATCGAGCCCGACGACCGCTGGCTCGACGACCCCGACGGGTGCTGCGTCGCCCGCAAGGTGGTCCCGATGGCGAAGGCGCTGTCGGGACGCACGGCCTGGATGACCGGGCTGCGGCGCGACGAGGCCGCCACCCGGGCCCAGGCGCCGATCGTCGGCTACGACGTCGGCCGCGGCATCGTGAAGGTGAACCCGCTCGCGACGTGGACCGAGGCCGACGTGGCCCGGTACGCCGACGACCGCTCCCTCCCCGAGCACCCGCTGCGCGAGCGGGGCTACGCCTCGATCGGGTGCTGGCCCTGCACCCGCCCCGTCGCCGACGGCGAGGACGCGCGGGCGGGCCGGTGGGCCGGCCTCGACAAGCTGGAGTGCGGCCTCCACGCCTGATCCGGCGTCCCCCCGACACCGACGGATGTCAACATCGGGGCATGCCCGTCCACGACGTCGCCGCCGCCGGCTTCGGCGCCGGGGCCGACGCCTACGAGCGGGCCCGCCCGTCCTACCCGCCGGACGCGGTGGCGTGGCTGACTCGATCGCTGCGCCTCGGGCCCGGCCGGGTCCTCGTCGACCTGGCCGCCGGCACCGGGAAGCTGACCCGCCTCCTCACCCCCACCGGCGCGTGGACGCTCGCGGTCGAGCCGGTGGCGGGCATGCGGCGGGTCCTGCGCGCCGCGCTGCCGGCGGTCGCGGTCGTGGCCGGCACCGCCGAGGCGCTGCCGCTCGCCGGCGGCGCCGTCGACGCGGTGACGGTGGCGCAGGCCTTCCACTGGTTCGACGCCGACGCCGCCTTCGCCGAGCTGGCGCGCGTACTCCGGCCCGGCGGGCGTGTCGGCCTGGTGTGGAACGCGCGCGACCGCACCGTGGGCTGGGTCGACGCGCTGTGGTCGATGATGGACCGGGTGGAGCGGAAGGCGCCGTGGCGTGACCACGAGCGGTGGAGCCAGAGCGCCCTCGGGAGCCGACCCGGGTTCGGGCCCCTGCACACGGCGACGTTCCGGCACGAGCAGCGCGTCACCCCCGACGGAATCCTCGACCGCTTCGCGTCGGTGAGCCACGTCGCCGCGCTCCCGGACGCCGAGCGCCGCGCCCTGCTCGACGAGATCGCGGCCGTGCTCGCCCGCCACCCGGACACCGCCGGGCGACCCGAGCTCGCCATCCCGTACCGGGTCGACGCCTACTGGTGCGAGCGCCGGTGAGCCGCTCGCCGCGCACCCGGCTCGGCGTCGCCGCCGGCCGGCTCGCCGGCTGGCTGTCGCGGGCGACGGGGCGGGGCGCCGGCGCGACGATCAGCGGCCGGGTCCTGAACCGGCTCGCCCCGGGCGCGCTGGCCGAGCTGGCCGCCGGCAAGCGCACGGCCCTGGTCTCGGCGACGAACGGGAAGACCACGACCACCCGGTTCCTCGCCGCCGCGCTCGCCACCGACGACCGCGTCGTCACCACGAACTCGACCGGCGCCAACCTGACGTCGGGCCTCGCGCCGACGCTGGCGCGGGCGCCCGACGCCGACACCGCCGTGCTCGAGGTCGACGAGCGCGTCCTGCCCCGCGTCGTCGACCCGCTCGCCGCCGAGCTGCTCGTCCTCGGCAACCTGAGCCGCGACCAGCTCGACCGCTACGGCGAGGTGCACCTCGTCGCCGACGCGTGGCGCGCCGCCACCACGGCGCACCCGGACCTGGCCGTCGTCGCGAACGCCTCCGACCCGCACGTCGTGTGGGCGGCCAGCCCGGCGCGGGTCACGTGGGTCGAGCTCGGCCTCGCCTGGCGCCAGGACGCGGCGACGTGCCCGCGCTGCGGCGCGCTGCTCGGCTGGGACCACGACCGGTTCCGCTGCCCCGCGTGCGGCTTCGCGCAGCCCGAGACCGAGAACCGCCTCGACGGCGACGCCCTCGTCCTCGGCGACGAGCGGGTCCCGCTGCGCCTGGCGGTGCCGGGCCGCTGGAACGTCGCCAACGCCGGGCTGGCCGTGACCGCGGCCACGCACTTCGACGTGGCGCCGGCCGCCGCCGCGTCCGCGCTCGCCGCCGTGACCACGGTGGCGGGCCGCTACATGGCCGTGCCCCTCGGCGACGGCCGCACCGCCCGCGTGCTGCTGGCGAAGAACCCGGCCGGGTGGAGCGAGGTCCTGCGCTACCTCGCCGACACCGACAGCGCCGTCGTCATCGCGGTGAACGCGCGCGTCGCCGACGGCAAGGACCCGTCGTGGCTGTGGGACGTCCCCTACGAGCTGCTGCGCGGCCACGCCGTCGCCGCCGCCGGCGAGCGGTGCCTCGATGTCGCCGTGCGCCTCCGGTACGCCGAGGTCGAGCACGTCGTCGAGCCCGACCCGGTCGCGGCGGCGCGCGCGCTGCCGGGCCCGACCGTGCACCTCGTGTGCTCGTACACGCCGTTCTCCGCCCTCTACCGCCGGTACGGGGGTCGACGATGACCGAGTCGACGCTGCGGGTCGGGTTCGTGTTCCCCGAGCTCCTCGGCACCTACGGCGACCGGGGCAACGCGGTGGTGCTCGTGCAGCGGGCCCGCTGGCGCGGGATCCCCGCCGAGCTCGTCGAGGTCCCGGCCGGCGCGCCGGTCCCCGACTCGCTCGACGTCTACCTGCTCGGCGGCGGCGAGGACGACCCGATGCACCTCGCCAGCGCCGGCCTCCGCGCCTCGCGGCCGGCGATCGCGCGGGCCGTCGCCGGCGGCGCCGTCGTCCTCGCGGTGTGCGGGGGCTTCCAGCTCGTCGGCCACCGCTACGTCGCCGCCGACGGGACCGAGCTCGAGGGCATCGGCCTCGTCGACCTCGACACCCGCGCCGGGCCGACCCGGCTCATCGGCGAGGTCGTCGTCGACCCGACGCCGCCGCTGCCGCGGCTCACCGGGTTCGAGAACCACTGGGGCCGCACGACGCTCGGACCCGGGGTGGCCCCGCTCGGGCGCGTCGTGACCGGCGGCGGCAACGGTGACGGCGCCGGCGTGGAGGGCGCGCTCGCGGGCCGCGTCGTCGGCACCTACCTGCACGGGCCGGTGCTGCCCCGCAACCCGGCCCTCGCCGACTACCTGCTGGGCGTCGCGGTCGGCGGCGACGGCGCGTTGGCGCCGCTCGACGCCCGCCTCGAGGAGCGGCTGCACGCCGACCGGCTCCGGGCCGGCTCGGCTCGGGGCGTCCGCCGCTGGTGGCAGGAGCGGCTCCTGGCCCGGGGCTGACCGCCTAGTCGGTCAGCTCGCGGATCCGCTCGATGCGCTCCTGGGCGTGGTTCACGTCGGGGCCGCGCAGCTCGACGAGCTGCTCGCGGTCGGCGGCCGCGATCGCCTCGGCGTCGGCGTCGGCGTCGGCGAGGCGGGCCTCGATGCCCTCCTCGACGATGCGCTCGGCCTCCTCGACGAGGGCGGTGACCATCTCGGCCTCGGGGACGACGCGCACCACGGTGCCGCGCACGAACAGGTGCCCCTTGCCGCGGCCGGCGGCGATCCCGAGGTCGGCGCCTCGCGCCTCGCCCGGCCCGTTCACCACGCAGCCCATCACCGCCACCTGCAGCGGCAGGTTCCGGGCCTCGAGGGCCTGCTGGGCCTCCCTCGCCACGCCGATCACGTCGATCTCGGCCCGGCCGCACGACGGGCAGGCGATGAGGTCGAGGCCCTGGCGCTCGCGCAGCCCGAGGGCCTCGAGGAGGGTGCGCCCGGCGCGGGCCTCCTCGACCGGGTCGGCGGTGAGCGAGTAGCGGATCGTGTCGCCGATCCCCTCGGCGAGCAGGGTGCCGATCCCGGCGGTGGACTTCACGACCCCGGCCGGGGGCGGGCCGGCCTCGGTGACGCCGAGGTGCAGCGGGTGGTCGAGGGTCTCCGAGAGCAGGCGGTAGGCGTCGATCATCACCGGGACGCTCGAGGCCTTCACCGAGATCTTCACGTCGTCGAAGTCGACCTCGCGGAAGTAGTCGAGCTCGCGCGTGGCGCTGGCCACGAGCGCCTCGGGGGTGGCGCCCCCGTGGCGGGCGGCGAGCTCGGGGTCGAGGCTCCCCGCGTTCACCCCGATCCGGATCGGCAGGCCGCGGTCCTTGGCGGCGAGGGCGACGGCCTTGATCTGGTCGGGCTTGCGGATGTTCCCCGGGTTCAGGCGCAGCGCCTGCACGCCGGCCTCGATGGCGGCGAGCGCCAGCCGGTACTGGAAGTGGACGTCGGCGACGATCGGCACCGGCGAGCGGGGCACGATCTGGGCCAGCCCCTCGGCCGCCGCCTCCTCGTTGCAGGTGCAGCGCACGATGTCGCAGCCGGCGCCGGCGAGGGCGTAGATCTGGGCCAGCGTCCCGTCGACGTCGGCGGTCTTCGTCGTCGTCATCGACTGGACCGAGATGGGCGCGTCGCCGCCGACCGCCACCGGCCCGACGTGCACCTGGCGGGTCACGCGACGCGGCTGCACGTGCGCCAGCCTACGGCCCCACCCGATCGCGGCTCACGCCGAGCCGGTGGAGATCCCGTGCAGACCCGGATCAGCTGCCGAAGGCCTGGCGCACGTCGAGGAACGCGGCCGAGAGGCTGAGCGTGAGGAGCGCGACGAGGACGACGGCGGTCACCGGCATGAGCTTGCGGAAGTCGACCCGCACCTCGCGCCGCTGCACCTTCGAGGCCGCCCACTCGTACACGACGACGGCGGCGTGCCCGCCGTCGAAGGGCAGCACCGGCAGCAGGTTGAAGAGGGCGAGGATGAGGCTGATCCCGCCGAGCAGCCAGAGCAGCGCCCACACGTTCCCGTTCACGAGCCGGCTGCCCTGGTCGACGATCCCGATGATCGAGACCGGGCGGTCGTTCGCGGCCGAGCCGGACGTCGCCGGGGTGCTGGTCGTGAAGTTCTTGCTGTAGCGGGCGACGCCGGACGGGGACACGAGCCGACCGACCGCCTTCGCGGTCCCGACGGTCAGGTCGCCGACGGAGCGGAACGACTCCGGCACCGCGCCGAGGACGCCGACCGCCCGGTACTGCTCGCCGGGTCCGACCCCGAGGAAGCCCTTGCCGGCCTGGCGGCCCGGCGTGGCGCGCAGCGTCACGAGCTGGTGGCCCCGGTCGACCGTGAACGTGGTGCTGACCCCGCCGTGGGCCTCGATGGCGCGCTTCAGCGCGTTCCAGTCCCTCGTGGGCGCGCCGTCCACGGCAACGATGCGGTCCCCGCCGCGGATGCCGGCGCTCGACGCCGCGCTGTGCGCCACGACGGCCGACACGGTGGTGTTCGGTCCCACCGGCAGCCGGCCCTGCCCGGCGATGACCACGAAGAACAGGAGCAGCGCGAGCAGGATGTTGACGGTCACGCCGGCGACGGTGAGGGCGAGCCGGTCGCGGTAGGAGGCCCGCCGGAACGTGCGCGGCTCGTCGGCGGGGTCCACCTCCTCGAGGTTCGTCATGCCGATGACGCGCACGTAGCCGCCGAGCAGGACCGCCTTCACGCCGTACTCGGTCTCGCCGCGGCGGAACGACCACAGGCGCGGGCCGAAGCCGACGAAGAACTCCGTGACCTTCATGCCGGCGCGCTTGGCGACGAGGTAGTGCCCGGCCTCGTGGAGCACGACCATCGCCACGATGCCGACGATGATCGCCATCGTGTAGCGCGCCGACGGCCGGGCCACGAAGAGCACGGCCAGACCGACGAGCACGACCAGCAGCGTGGCCGTGGCGCCGCGGCGGGTGACGTCGACGCCGGTGTCCTCGAAGGGGTCCTTCACGCCGCGGGGCTCCTCGTCCCGTGGGCCACGTGCGACTCCTCGATCCGCTCGACGACGTGCTCGGCCCGGGCGCGCGCGGCCCGGTCCACGGCAAGAACGTCGGCGACGTCGGCGACGTTCCCGGCCGCCGGCTCGAGGGCGGCGGCCAGGACCTCGGCGATGGCGAGCCAGGGGATGCGCCGGTCGAGGAACGCCGCCACCGCGACCTCGTTGGCCGCGCTCAGGGCCGCGGGGGCGCCGCCGCCGGCCCGGCCGGCGGCGTAGGCGAGGGCGAGGGCGGGGAACGCGTCGACGTCGGGGGGCTCGAAGGTGAGCGACCCGAGGGTGGCCCAGTCCACGGCCCCGAAGGGCTCGTCGAGGCGGTCGGGGGCGCCGAGGGCCAGCCCGATCGGCAGGCGCATGTCGGGCATCGACAGCTGGGCGACGACGGCGCCGTCGGTGAACTCGACCATCCCGTGCACGACCGACTGGGGGTGCACGACGACGTCGATGCGGTCGAAGTCGACGTCGAAGAGCTCGTGGGCCTCGATCACCTCGAGGCCCTTGTTCATGAGCGTCGAGGAGTCGATCGTGATCTTGGCGCCCATGTCCCACGTCGGGTGCTTCAGCGCGTCCTCCACGGTGACGTGCTCGAGCTCGGATCGGGTCCGGCCCCGGAACGGGCCGCCGCTGGCGGTGAGCAGCAGGCGCCGGACCTCGGCGCGGGTGCCGGCCCGCAGCGCCTGGTAGAGGGCGGAGTGCTCCGAGTCGACCGGGACGATCTCGCCGCCGCCGCGCCGACGGGCCGCGCGCACGACCGGGCCCCCGGCGATGAGGCTCTCCTTGTTGGCGAGCGCCAGCCGCTTCCCCGCCTCGAGGGCGCCGATGGTGGCGGGCAGGCCCGCGAACCCGACCACCGCGTTCAGGACCACGTCCACGTCGGGGTCGGCGGCGAGCGCGGCGAGCGCGGCCGGGTCGTCGGCGCAGGACCGGGCCCGGGACGGCGGCACCCCGAACTCGGCCGCCTGGGCCGCCAGCAGGTCGACGTTGCGGCCGGCGGCGAGGGCGACGACCTCGTACCGGTCCCGGCGGCCGCGGATGACCTCGAGGGCCTGGGTGCCGACCGAGCCGGTCGACCCCAGCACCGCGACGCGCGTCATCAGTGCGTGAACAGGTAGTACGCCAGGTAGTAGGAGGCAGGGAGGGCGAAGAGCAGGGCGTCGAAGCGGTCGAGGAAGCCGCCGTGGCCGGGGAGGAACCCGCCGAGGTCCTTCACCGCCAGGTCGCGCTTGAACATCGACTCGACGAGGTCGCCGAGGGGCGCGGTGACGGCGACGATCAGCCCGAGCGCCAGGCCGGCGCCGACCCCCTTGTCGGCCCAGGGGTGGAGCACCCCGCCGACGAAGGCGCCGAGGATCACCGCCGCGACGCCGCCGGCGACGAGGCCCTCGACGGTCTTGTGGGGCGAGATGCGCGGCAGCAGCGGCGTGGTCCCGAAGTTCCGGCCCGCGAAGTAGCCGACGACGTCGGCGCCGACGGCGCAGATGATCACGCCGCCGAGCAGGCCGGTGCCGCCGGGGTCGGACTGGAGGAGCAGCCCCGCGAAGCCGCCGAGGATCCCGACGTACCCGAACACGAGCAGCGTGAGCCCGACGTTGACGCTCGGGCGCTGCCGGACGACCTCGAAGAGGTACCAGAGCAGCGTGAAGGTGATGACGAGCACCGACACCAGCGGGTAGGCCTCGACGCCCTTGTTGTACGCGAGCGGGACGATGAGGACCGAGGCGAGGAGCGCCATGACCGTCGCCGGGTGGTAGCCGGCGCGCCGGAACGACTCGAGGAGCTCGAAGGCGCACACGCCCACGACGACCATGACGAGGAAGACCGCCACCGGCCGCCCCGCCGCGAACGCGGCGAGGGCGATGACGGCCATGATCACGCCGGTGACGACCCGGGTCGAGAGGTCGCCGTCGGGGGCCTGGTCGAAGCGCTGGGTCCGCTCGCCGGTCGGGGGCCCCTCGAGGCCGCCGGTCTCGTCGCGGCGGGCCCCGCGCTGGGGCCGGCCGCGGCGCTGGCGGCCGCGGGCCGGCGGGCCCCACGCCTGCTCGTCGTCCTCGGCGAGGGCGCCGATCATCGTGCTGTCGTCGTGGAGCTCGCCCTCGGCGAAGTCGCCCACGTTCCAGTCGCTGCTGCTGTCGGTGCGGAACCGGGGCCGGCCCGGACCGGTCAGCGAGGACCAGGTCTCGAAGTCGTCGTCGGCGTTGTCGCCGCCGAGGGCCCGGGGCACCTCGCCGGTGGGCGGGTCGGTCCAGTGCGGCAGCCGCGACGAGCCGCCGGTCTCGCCCTCGCCGGGCTCGTCGCCCGCGGACCAGCTGGCGTCGTCGCCGGGCAGCGAGAACCGGCCCCCGGGCCGGCGGGGCGGGCTCGGGTCGGGCCCGTGGACCCGGACGCCCTCCCCCGAGGGCCGCTGGCCCCAGTCCTCCTCGAGTTCGTCGTCCCGCCAGTCGGACACGCCACTCCCCTCACACCAGCCACGCCGGTCCCGGCGTGGGCGCCAAGGCTAGACCTCCCGGGGCCGGGCCGCGGGAGCCGGGGCCGGGCCCGGCGTCAGACCTCGAGGAGCTCCTGCTCCTTCTTGGCCAGGAGCTGGTCCACCTCGGCGACGACGGCCTTCGTGTGCTTCTCGAGGGCGTCCTCGGCCCGCTTCAGGTCGTTCTCGGACAGGTCCCCGTCCCGGGCCAGGCCCTCGAGGTCGTGGCGGGCCTGCCGGCGGACGTTCCGCACCGCCACCCGGGCCTCCTCGGCCCGGTGCTTCACCACCTTCACCAGCTCGCGGCGCCGGTCCTGGGTGAGCTCGGGGAAGACGAGGCGGATGACGACGCCGTCGTTGCTCGGGGTGATCCCGAGGTCGCTGCCCTGGATGGCGCGCTCGATCGCCTTCATCGACGACTTGTCGTAGGGGCTGATCACGAGGACCCGAGGCTCGGGGACGCTGAAGCCGGCCAGCTGCTGGAGCGCGGTCTCGGTCCCGTAGTAGTCGACCTTCAGCTTGTCGACGAGCGTCGGGGTGGCCCGGCCGGTGCGCACGGCGCCGAACTCGCCCTTCAGGTGCTCGACCGCCTTGCGCATCTTCTCGCGACCCTCCTCGATCACGAGCTCGCGCATCTCGTCGCCCTCGGCGCTCATCGTCGGCTCACGCCGTGCTCACGAGGGTGCCGATCGGCTCGCCGACCAGCGCCCTGCGGATGTTGCCCGGCTCCATGACGTCGAAGACGATGATCGGCAGGCCGTTGTCCATGCAGAACGTGATCGCGGTCGAGTCCATGACCGCCAGGCGCCGGTTCAGGACCTCGAAGTGGCTCACCTCCGGCAGCTTCACGGCGTCGGGGTGCTGGAGCGGGTCGGCCGAGTAGACGCCGTCGACCCCGGAGTGGGTGCCCTTCAGGATCGCCTCGGCGCCGATCTCGGCGGCCCGGAGCGCGGCGGTGGTGTCGGTCGTGAAGTACGGGTTGCCGGTGCCGGCCGCGAACACGACGACGCGGCCCTTCTCGAGGTGTCGGATGGCCCGCAGCGGGATGAACGGCTCGGCGACCTGGGCCATCGCGATCGCGGTCTGCACCCGGGTCGGCTGCCCCATCGCCTCGAGCGCGTCCTGGAGGGCCAAGGCGTTGATGACCGTGGCGAGCATGCCCATGTAGTCGGCGCGGGCGCGGTCCATGCCGCGGGTGGCGCCGCTCATGCCCCGCCAGATGTTGCCGCCGCCGACCACGACGGCCAGCTCCACCCCAAGCTCGGCCCGGGCGCCGGCGACCTCCTCGGCGATGCGCTGCACCACCGCGGCGTCGATCCCGTAGCCGGTCTTGGTCTCGGCGAACGCCTCGCCCGAGAGCTTCAGCACCGCCCGGGCGTAGCGGCTCTCGGCCACGTTCGCTCCTTCGTCCCGGCGGGACCGGCGGCGGCCTGGGGGCCGCCGGGCCGGCTCCCGGCAGTTCTAGTCCTCGCCGATCTTGACGCGCGCGAACCGGCGGACGGCCGCGTCCGGCCCGAGCCCGGCGACGAGGTCGCCCACGGTCTGCTTCGGCTCCCGCACGAAGGCCTGCTCGACCAGGACCGTCTCCTTGTAGAAGGCGTTCAGGCGCCCCTCGACGATCTTCGGCACCGCGGCGTCGGGCTTGCCCTCGTTGCGGGTGCGCTCCTCGAGCACGGCCCGCTCCCGCTCGACCACCTCGGCCGGGACCTCGTCGCGGGTCCGGTACCGGGGCGCCGCCGAGGCCACGTGCAGCGCCACGTCGTGCGCCACCGCCCGGGCCTTCGGGTCGTCGCGGTCGACGCCGCCGAGCTCGACGAGCACGCCGATCGTGTACCGGTCGAACTGCGGGTGCTTGTAGCCGTCGAGCAGCCCGTCGCTGGTCTCGAACACCACGACCCGGCCGACGACGACGTGCTCCCCGAGGCGGGCCGCCAGCTGGGTGACGTGGTCCTCGACCGTGGTGCCCTCGAAGGCCAGGGCCGCGAGCTCGGCGGTGCCGGCGTCGACCGCGACCGTCGCCAGGGCCTCGACGGTGCGCGTGAACTCGGCGCTCTTGGCCACGAAGTCGGTCTCGGCGGTGAGCTCGACGATGGCGCCGACCCCGTCGCGGACGAGCACCTCGACCCCGCCCTCCTCGGCGGCGCGCCCGGCCCGCTTCCCCGCGCCGGCGAGGCCCTTGGCCCGCAGCCAGTCCTTCGCCGCCTCCTGGTCGCCGGCGCACTCGGTGAGCGCCCGCTTGCAGTCGAGCATCCCGGCGCCGGTCTGCTTGCGGAGCGCGGCGACGTCGGCGGCGGTGATCTCAGCCATCGGGCGCCGCCACGGCCGCGCTGTCCGCGGGCGGGCTCGGCGGCTCGGCCGCGGGCTCGCCGCCGGCGTCCCCACCGTCCGCGCCGGCACCGCCGTCGCTGGTGTCCCCGGTGTCCCCGGTGTCCCCGCCGTCGCCGCGGTCGGCACCCTCGCCGGCATCGGCGCCGCGCTGGGCCAGGCGGGCCTCGCGCTCGCGCTGCGCCGCGGCGGCGGCGTCGCGGGCCCGCTGCTGCTGCTCGGCGTCCAGCGGCGGCGGCACCGGGCGCGCCGGCTCCGGCGCCGCGCTCGGCGCGGTCACGCCCTTGCGCTCGGCGAGGAACCGGCCCTCCTGCACGGCGTCGGCGACGATCCGGCTCATGAGGTTGGCCGAGCGGATGGCGTCGTCGTTGCCGGGGATGACGTAGTCGATGACGTCCGGGTCGCAGTTGGTGTCCACCACCGCGACGACGGGGACGCCGAGGCGGTTGGCCTCGGTGACCGCGATGTGCTCCTTCTTGGTGTCGATCACGAAGACGGCGTCGGGCAGGCGCTCGAGCCGTCGGATGCCGCCGAGGTTGCGCTGGAGCTTGTCCCGCTCGCGCGTGACCTTCAGGCCCTCCTTCTTCAGCATCTGCTCGGTCTCGCCCGACGCGACCATCCGCTCGAGCTCGTGCAGCTTGGCGACCCGCGAGTGCACGGTCTGGAAGTTCGTGAGCATGCCGCCGAGCCACCGGTAGTTCACGAACGGCATGCCGCTGCGCTCGGCCTGGCGCTGGATCGGCTCCTGGGCCTGCTTCTTCGTGCCGACGAACAGCACGATCCCGCCGTCCTCCACCGTCTTGCGGATGAACCGGTAGGCGGTGTCGATGCGCTCGAGGGTCTGCTGGAGGTCGATGATGTAGATGCCGTTGCGCTCCCCGAAGATGAAGCGGCGCATCTTCGGGTTCCAGCGGCGGGTCTGGTGTCCGAAGTGGACGCCGGCCTCCAGCAGCTGCTTCATCGTGACGACGGCGTCGGCCACGACGCCTCCTTCGGTTGCCCTCGGTTGGTCCTCCGCCCGCCTGCGCCCGGGCGAGGCCGGGCGACCGGAAGCGGCGGCGGGCGTGCGTGATCCCGGACGGATCCGGGTCGAGGCGAGTGTAGCGGCGGGCCCTTCCGGCGCCGCCGGGCGCTCAGGCGGGCTCGGAGAGCCGGCCGCGCAGCTGGAGGATGGCCTTGGTGTGGATCTGGCACACCCGGCTCTCGGTCACGCCGAGGATGGAGCCGATCTCGGCCAGCGTGAGCCCCTCGTAGTAGTAGAGGGTGAGCACGAGCCGCTCGCGGTCGGGCATCCGGTTGATGGCGTCGGCGAGGAGGTGCTTCATCTCGTCGACCTCGAACGCCTCGACCGGGTCGTGGGCCCGGTCGGCGATGGTGTCGCCGACGGTCGCCGACCCGCCGCCCTCGCTGGCCTGCTGGCGGCCGAGGAGCTCGTCGAGGGCGACGAGGCCGGTGAACGACACCTGCGAGAGGAGGTGGTTCAGGTCGTCCTCGTTCATGTCGAGCTCGGCCGCCACCTCCTTGTCCTCGGGGCTGCGGCGGAGCTCGTTCTCGAGCTTCGAGTAGGCCCGCTCGACGGCCCGGGCCTTGGCCCGCACCGACCGGGGCACCCAGTCGATCGAGCGCAGCTCGTCGATGATCGCGCCCTTGATGCGGCTGATGGCGTAGGTCTCGAACTTGAAGCCGCGCGCGGGGTCGAACTTGTCGATGGCGTCGATGAGCCCGAAGATCCCGTAGCTGACGAGGTCGGACTGCTCGATGTTCTGGGGCAGACCGGCGGCGACGCGGCCCGCCACGAACTTCACCAGCGGCGAGTAGTGGAGGATCAGGCGCTCGCGCGCGTCGTGGGTGCCGTCGCGCTTGTAGTCGCCCCACAGCTCGGTGACGACGAGGGCGGCGTCGGTCTCAGGCACGGGGGTGCGTGGCGGCGTAGACGGCCCGGAGTCGGTCCTGGCTCAGGTGCGTGTAGAGCTGGGTCGTGGCGAGGTCGGCGTGGCCGAGCAGCTCCTGGACCGCCCGCAGGTCGGCGCCCCCGTCGAGGAGGTGGGTGGCGTAGGCGTGCCGCAGCGCGTGCGGGTGCGTGGTGCGCCCGTCGCGCAGCGGGTGGGCGGCCACGACCCGGTGGGCGTCGCGGGGGGAGCAGGCGCGGCCGCGACGGCTGAGGAACACGCGGTCCGGGCTGTCGGGGATGGCGAGGACGGGGCGGCCGGTCTCGAGGTAGGCGGCGAGGGCGGCGCGCGCCGGCACCCCGATGGGGACCCGGCGGGTCTTGGCCCGCTTGCCGAGCACGCTGACGAGGCCCCGGTCGAGGTCGCAGCCGCCGAGCGTGAGCCCGCAGGCCTCGCTCACCCGCAGCCCCGCCCCGTAGAGGAGCTCGAGGAGGGCGACGTCGCGGCCGGCGAGCGCGGCGACCACCGGGTCGTCGACCGGGGCGGCGGCGTCGTCGGCGGCGGCGTCGAGGAGGGCGGCGGCGTCGGCCGCGCTCGGGACCCGGGGCAGGCGCACGTCGCCCTTCGGGGTGCGGAGCGACCGGCCGGGGTCGGCGGCGAGGCGGCCGTCCCGGCGCAGCTGGGCCACGAGGGCCCGCACCGCCGCGGCCTTGCGGGCGACCGAGCGGCGGGCGAAGCCGCGGGTCTCGAGGTAGGCGAGGTAGCGGCGGAGGGTCCGCCGGTCCAGGCCGGCCGGGTCGGGGCAGCCGCCGCGGTCGGCCCAGGCCACGAACTCGCGCGCGTCGTGCTCGTAGGCCCGGCGCGTGTGCTCGCTACGCCCGGCGAGCGAGGCGACGAGGCCCTCGACGTCCCAGGCCATGCCGCAACGCTAGCCCCACCCGCCACACGCACCGGCGGTGGCCGCCGCCGCCTCACTCGCCGGTGAACCGGGGCTCGCGCCGCTCGAGGAAGGCCCGCATCGCCTCGGCGGTGTCACGGGACCCGAAGTTGGCCGCCTGCACGAGGTCCTCGAACTCGAGGGCCTCGGCCATCGACACCGAGAACGACTGGTTGAGCTGCCGCTTGATCATCTGCACCTGCACCGGGGGCTGGGCTGCGATGCGGCCGGCCAGGTCGGCGACGAACGCCGGCAGCTCCCCGGCGGGCACGACCCAGTTCACGAGGCCGAGCTGCTCCGCCTCCTTGGCCGAGACGATGTCGGCGAGGAAGGCGAGCTGCTTGGCCCGGTGCAGCCCGACCAGCCGCGGGAGCAGCCACGAGCCCCCGGCGTCGAGGGCCAGGCCCCGGCGGGCGAAGATCTCCGAGAACCGCGCCGTGTCGGCGGCGACGATGAGGTCGCAGCCGAGGGCGAGGTTGCACCCGGCGCCGGCGGTGACCCCGTTCACCGCCGCGATGGTCGGGGTGTGGAGCTCGTGGAGCCGCAGCGCGGCCCGGCCGACGATCCGCATGGAGCGGACGGCGCGGCCGAGCCCGCCGACGCCGCCGTCGGCGATGTCGCCGAGCCCGCCGGGGTCCAGGTCCGCGCCCGACGTGAAGGCGTCGCCGGCGCCGGTGAGCACGAGGACCCGGGTGTCCCGGTCGTCCTCGACGGTGTCGAGCACGTCGACCAGCTCGGCCCACATCGCCGGGCTGATCGCGTTCTTCTTCTCGGGCCGGTCGAAGGTCAGCGTCGCGACGCCGCGCTCGTCGCGCTCGAAGCGCAGCGTCTCCACCTGGGTACCGTATCCCCGTGGGCTACAACCCGTTCCGGACGCGCGTGAAGCGGCGCAGCGACGTCGTGATCGTCGCCGCCGCGCTGGTGGTGATCGCCGCGCTCGTCGCCTGGGCCGCGCTCGGCTGATGGCCGCGCACCACTTCGTGAGCGACGACGGCGACGTCGAGGTCCGTCGGGTGCAGCCCTACCAGGCCACGAAGACGTACCGCTGCCCCGGCTGCGACCACCCCATCGGGCCCGGCACCGGCCACGTCGTGGTCGTGCCGAGCGGGGCGGTCGAGGATCGCCGCCACTGGCACACCGCCTGCTGGGGCCGGGCGTCCCGGCCCGGTCGGCGCGGCGCGGCCGGCGGCCGGTCCGCGCGGACCTGACGCCCGGCGGCGCCGGGCGTTACAGGTCCTTCGTGCCGAGCTCCTCGACGTTCACGTCCTTGAAGGTCACGACGCGGACGTTGTTCACGAACCGGGCCGGCCGGTACATGTCCCACACCCAGGCGTCGGTGAGCTCGAGCTCGAAGTAGGGCTGGCCGTGGTCGTCGTGGACCTGGAGGTTCACGCCGTTGGCGAGGTAGAAGCGGCGCTCGGTCTCGATGACGTAGGCGAACATCGGGAGCACGTCGCGGTACTCCCGGTAGAGCTGGAGCTCGATCTCGGTCTCGTACCGCTCGAGGTCCTCGGCGCTCATCGCTGGCTTAGACCCGCTTCTCCTTGACCTTGGCCGCCTTCCCGACCCGGTCGCGCAGGTAGTAGAGCTTCGCCCGCCGGACGTCACCCCGCGTCGTCACCTCGATCTTGGCGACGATCGGCGAGTGCAGCGGGAAGGTGCGCTCGACGCCGACGCCGAAGCTCACCTTGCGGACGGTGAAGGTCTCCCGGACCCCGCTGCCCTTCCGGCGGATCACGACGCCCTGGAACATCTGGATCCGCTCCCGGTTGCCCTCGACCACCCGGACGGACACCTTCACGGTGTCCCCGGGCGCGAAGGCGGGCCGGTCGTCGCGGAGGTGGGCGCGGTCGACGAGGTCGGTGGCGTTCATGGCGGGCTCTTCGCGCTTTCGGGGGTGGGGCGGGCCATCGTACCGGCCGGTCAGTCGTCGGGCTCCTCCAGCAGGGCCTGCTCCTCGGGGGTCAGCGCCCGGCCCCGGAGCAGGTCCGGGCGCCGGGCCAGGGTCCGGCGGAGGGCCTGGGCCGCCCGCCAGCGGGCGATCCGGGCGTGGTCCCCGGACCGGAGCACGGCCGGGACGGCCCAGCCCCGGAACTCGGCCGGCCGCGTGTACTGGGGCTCCTCGAGGAGGCCGGCGGCGAAGGACTCGTGGCGGCAGGAGGCGTCGTTGCCGACCACGCCGGGGACGAGCCGGGCCACGGCCTCGATGACGACGAGGGCGGCGGCCTCCCCGCCGCCGAGCACGTAGTCGCCGATCGAGAGCTCCTCGTCGCAGAGGTGCTCGGCGACCCGCTCGTCGACGCCCTCGTACCGCCCGCAGAGGAGCGAGAAGCCGGGGCCGTCGGCGAGCGCCCGGGCCCGGGCCTGGTCGAGGGGCCGCCCGCCGGGGCCGAGGAGGAAGAGGGGGCGGACGGGGTCGGCGGCCTCGACGGCGGCGAAGAGGGGCTCGGGGCGGAGCACCATGCCGGCGCCGCCCCCGAAGGGGGTGTCGTCGACGCTGCGGTGGGGGTCGTCGGCGAACCGGCGGGGGTCGTGGAGCCGCACGTCGAGGGTGCCGGCGGCGGCGGCCCGGGCCAGGAGGGCGGTGCCGAGGGGGCCGGCGAAGTACTCGGGGAAGAGGGTGAAGACGTCGATGCGCACGGTCGGCGGGGTCAGCTCGAGGGTCGCCCGGGGCGGTGCGCCGGCGACGGGGCGGGCGCCGCGGCTCGCTCGGCGGGAGCGGCGGGGAGCTGCCTTCGGGCCGACGACGTGCACCCGAATGTAGGCGACGGGCCGGGCCGGGCCCCTCGCCCCGGGTCAGGGCTCGAGGAGCCCCGCCGGCGGGTCGACGACGATCCGCCCCTCCCCGCGCTCGACGACGAAGACCACCGGGACGAGGGCGCCGTCCTCGAGCACGAGGAGGTCGTGGGCCGGGTTGGCCTGGAGCGCCACCACCCGGCCGTGGGCCCGCCCGGCGACGTCGACGACCTCGGACCCGATGAGCTCGTGGGCCCACCACTCGTCGGGCTCGCCGGCGATCCGGTCGGCGACCAGCCGTCCGCCGCGCAGCCGCGCCGCGGCGTCCCGGTCGGTCACGCCGGCGAAGCGGATGAGCCAGCGCCCCTGGTGGGGGCGGGCGGTCTCGACGACGAGCTCCTGGTCGTCGAGGTAGAGGACGGCGCCGGCGGCGTGGCGCTCGGCGCGGTCGCTCGTGAACGTGACCGCGACCTCCCCGCCGAGCCCGTGGGGCCGGCCGACGCGGCCGACCTCGAGGCGGTCGGGGCGGGCGGCCACGCGCCCGACCGCTACTCGGCGATGTCGACCGTGGCGCGCACGCCCTCGGCCGTGCTCGCGGCCCGGGTCAGCTGCCGGAGGGCCTGCACGACGCGGCCGCGCCGGCCGATGAGCCGGCCCATGTCGGACGGGCTGGCGTGCACGAGCAGCACGATCTCGCCCCGCCGCTCCTCGAGGTCGACGTCCACCGCGTCGGGCTCCTCGGCGAGGTACCGGGCGACGTACTCGACGACGGCCTTGGCCTTCCCGCCGACGATCCGGTTGCCCTCGCCGGCGATCTCGTCCTCGAAGTCGTCCTCGTCGTCGTCGTAGCCCTCGTCGAAGTCGGGGTGCTCGTCGCTCACGCGCCCTCCTCGGGCGGCGGCGCGGCCGCCTCCGGCTCCGGCTCGGCGGCGGCCGCCGGGGCGGGGGGCGCCGCCTCGGTCGCCGCGGGCGCGGGGGCGGTCGGGGCCTCGGGGGCGGGGGTGGGCTTCGGCGCCCGGCCGGTCTTGAACCCGCGCCGGTTCAGCTTCGTGACGATCGGGCCCCGCTTCTCGGCCTCGAAGGTGCCCCACACCCCGGCGACGGTCAGGAGCTTCTGGACCGGCTCGGTGGGCTGGGCGCCCTGGCGCAGCCAGGCCAGCGCCCGGTCGCCGTCGATCTCGACCCGGGACGGGTCGGCCCGGGGCCCGTAGTGGCCGATGGTCTCGATGATCCGCCCGTCGCGGGGCGAGCGGCCGTCGGCGACGACGATGCGGTAGCTCGGCTGCTTGGTCTTGCCGACGCGCAGGAGGCGGATCTTGACGGCCATGGACGGCGCGCCCTTTCGTGCGGGGACCGCGAGGGTAGCGAACGGGCGCCGCGCCGGGGGATCCGGCCCCGTGCTCAGCGGCCCGGCAGCGGGAGCCGGCGACGCCCCTTGCCGCCGGTCATGGTGCGCATGAGCTGCTGCACCATCTTGAACTGCTTCAGGAGCGCGTTCACGGCCTGGGTGCTGGTGCCGCTCCCCGCGGCGATGCGATGCCGGCGCGAGCCGTTGATGATCGACGGCTCGAGGCGCTCGCGGGGGGTCATCGAGCAGATGATCGCCTCGACGCGCGCCAGCTCGCCCTCGTCGAGCTCGGCGTCCCGGAGCTCCTTCGGGACGCCGGGCAGCATCCCGACCACGCTCTGGAGCGGCCCCATCTTCCGCATCTGGCGCATCTGCTCGAGGAAGTCTTCGAGCGTGAAGCGCCCGGCGCGCAGCTTCGCCTCCGCGGCCTCGACCTGCTCGGCGTCGAAGACGGCCTCGGCCTTCTCGATCAGGGTGAGGACGTCGCCCATGCCGAGGATGCGGCTCGCCATCCGCTCGGGGTGGAACGCCTCGAAGGCGTCGAGCTGCTCGCCGACGCCGGCGAAGAGGATGGGGAGGCCGGTGACCTCCTTCACGGACAGCGCGGCGCCGCCGCGGGCGTCGCCGTCGAGCTTCGTGAGCACGACGCCGGTCACCGGGACCCGCGCCGCGAACTCGGCCGCGACGGCCACCGCCTCCTGGCCCGTCATGGCGTCGAGGGTGAGCAGCGTGTCGCTGGGCCGCACCGCGTCGACGACGCGCCGCAGCTCGTCCATGAGGGCGTCGTCGACCTGGAGCCGGCCGGCGGTGTCGATGACGACGACGGTGCGGCCGAGGCGCTCGGCCTCGCGCACCCCGGCCCGGGCGACCGCGACCGGGTCCGCACCCGACGACGAGACGGGCACGTGGACCCGCTCGCCGAGGACCCGCAGCTGCTCGACGGCGGCGGGACGCTGCAGGTCGGCGGCGACGAGCAGGGCGCGGCGGCCCTGGGCCTCGAGGTGTCGGGCCAGCTTGGCCGCCACCGTGGTCTTGCCCGAGCCCTGGAGCCCGACGAGCAGCACCACGGCCGGCGGCGACGACGGTGTCGCCACCGCGCCGCTGTCGCCGCCGAGGGTGCGGGCCAGCTCCTCGTGCACGATCTTGATGACCTGCTGCGCGGGGCTGAGGCTCTCGGCCACCTCGGCGCCGGTGGCGCGCTCCTTCAGGCGCCCGACGAACGCCTTCACGACCCGCACGTTGACGTCGGCCTCGAGCAGCGCCAACCGGATCTCGCGCGCGACCTCGTCGACGTCGGTCTCGCTCAGCCGCCCGCGGCTGCGGAGCCGGCGGAAGATCCCCTCGAAGCGGTC
>DASZJD010000043.1 GCA_035948415.1 Acidimicrobiia bacterium
CTCATGGTTCGCTTCTGCTCGTATACGCCGACCGGCGCGTTCCGGCGTCACCCGATGCTGGCGAGCACCGATGACATTGCCCAGCTGCACGAGGCACTCAAGCACGCTCCTCGCTTGCGCTCACTCCTGAAACAGCTCGTCAGCGACTAGGCGACCGCCGTCGTCCGACGGCCTCCCGAGCGCGAGGTGAGGTCCCCCACTGGCCGGGCCGGCGCCCGACCTCCGACCCGAGGGAAGCGCTCAGACCGTGAGGTCCTGACGCCTGGATCGCCGCCGGCTCCCCTCCGACTCCACCAGCGCCACGGCCCGCATGGCGGTCTCGCACTCGAGGTCCTGATATGCGCCAAGTCCTTCGGATGTCGGGCCGGCCATATAGAGCCCCTCGATGGTGGTCACCTTCACCGGATGCCGAGCGACGGGCTTCAGATAGCACGCCCGCATCTCGGGTCCGGACAGGTACTGGTAGCGGGACCATTCGACGCAGTCGTCGAGGTCGCTGTAGTACCAGCGGACGTACTCGAGAATTCGGTCGACCGCGACCCGGGCGTCGCGCCAGTGTCGCCACCGCCTCCCCTCGCCTTCACCCCAGTGTGAGATGACGACCTCAAGCAGGTGCTTTCCCGTGGGCGCGATCCTCGGCGCGTGACACGACGCGAACTGGAACGCGCCGTGGTACCGCTTGACGGCCTCGTCTCCCCAGAGGACACGGTGCCAGCCGGGCATGTCCTCGGGCTGGCCATCCGAACGTCGTGAGGGCAACCGGCTGAGGCCAGCCCACCACCCGGCGAAGTCGTTGGAGTGTTCGAGCATCTGCTCGGCGGTCTCCGCAAAGCCGGACGGGAACAGCTCCTCGTCGATGAGCTCGAGCAGATCCCAGCCCGGGTAGTCGGTGATAACGACCGGTGCCACGAACTCCTGCACGAGGTTCGCAGCGTTGACCGCGACGACCCCGGTCACCCGGCGGTCCTCGACAACGATCTCGAGCGGCTTCCACCCGAGCCAGAGCTCGCCGCCGTGCCGCTCGATCACCCGCACCCACGGCGCGACGAGGCCTTGCATGCCCGCCGCGTCGGGGTCGTCGGGGTAGATCCCCCGAGACCCGTACGCGCGGGCCTCCTTGAGGAACGCGACGAGGCGGCCGGTCGAGGTGTTCTCCGACGGTGACGGGAACATCACCTCGCCGACCTGCAGGATGGCATTGCGCGCGACCCGGTCCGTGACGTTCTCGTCGAGCCAGTCCCCGAGCGGGACCGGGATCAGGCGTCGCTGCTCCTGGTCGGACATTGACCGCAGCCGTCGCATGGTGTCGAGGTAGTCGCGTGCGGTCCCGTCGGACACGTCCTCGTGCCCGGTGAGAACCTGGATCGTGTCGCGAGCGCCCGCCAGTCGGTCCATGCCCGGTCGCCCCCCGAGGTGCAGGTCGGCCGACGTCCGCGCCGGCAGCCGGTGAAGGCGCATTCCGCCGGCCAGCGTCCGGCTGTGGACGTCCGCGCCAGCGGCGTCGGCGGCGGCGAAGAAGTGCAGCGGCAAGCCGAAGACGTTGTCGCCGACCCCATGGCCGTCGCGATGCCCGAAGGCAATCTGGTACCCGTCATGTTCGACCGACCCGCAGCGACCGCCGGGCTGCTCAAGTCGGTCGACGAGCGCCACCCGGAACCCCCGGCGGGCCAAGAGGGCCGCTGACGTGAGTCCGCCGAGCGATGCACCAACGACCACCGCGTCGAACTGCTTGGGCGCGCTCATGGTCCTCCTTCAAGGATCGCGATCTCTGACCGACCCCACGACGAGACCGCATCAGCTTTGGCGTCCACCGGCCGGCTAGTCCACCAGAACTCGCCGCCCGACCGACGCGTGCACCTCGACGAGGATGATGCAGGCGCCCAGGGGTTCGGATCACCGACCGCCAGGTCTCGCCGGATCGGCTCAGACGGTCACGCCCCGCGCAGCCACGCCGCCATTCGCTCCGCCACCATGATCGTGGGCAGGTTCGTGTTGGCCGACGGGATGGTGGGCATGACCGACGCGTCGACGACGTGCAGCCGGTCGATGCCGTACACCTGGCCGCGGGCGTCGACCACGGCTCCGTCGTCGGGATCGGGGCCCATCCGGCACGTGCCGACGGGGTGGTGGTAGGTCGAGACCCGAGCCCTGACCGACGCGGCGATGCCTTCTTGATCGTCGTCGCCGACGGTGGGCCCCGGCGCGAGCTCGGTGCCGAGGACGCACCGCGCGAGCGGCTCGGTTCGAGCGAGCTGCCGGGCCACGATCGTGGCCTCGACCATGCGGGCCAGGTCGTCGGGTGCCTGGAGGTGCGCCACGGCGATGCGGGGCGGGTCGAGGGGGTCGGAGGAGCGGAGTCGGACTCGGCCCCGTGAGCGAGGCGAGAGGAGTCCGGCGACGATCCCGAACACCGCTCCGGTCGGGCTCACGTCGTGTGGCACGTCGAACGGACCGGGGACGAACAGGTGGAGGTCCGGTGCCGGCCACGACGCGGCGAGGCCCGACCGGAGCGTGGCGATCGCCTGGAACCGGGGGCCCGTGATCCCGGGTGCCGCCGGCAGGTCGACGGCGACGATCGGGTGGTCGGAGAGGTTCTCGCCGACGCCGACGAGGTGAGCCACGACCTCGATGCCGAGCTCAGCCAGGTGGTCCGCGGGTCCGATCCCGGACCGAGCGAGGATCGCGGGACTCGCATAAGCGCCCGCAGCGAGCACCACCCGGCCGGCGTCGACGACCTCGCCACCCACCAGGCGCACCCCGCGAGCTCGACCGTTCGTCACCTCCACCCGATCCACGACGGCGCCACCGCGGATCGCGAGGTTCTGGCGATGCCGAGCCGCCGCTAGGTAGGTGATCGCCGTGCTCATCCGCACGCCGTCGCGGGCGTTTCGGGGCGTCGGTCCGACACCCACCGCTCCGGGCCGGTTGTGGTCCTCGACGTACGGCTGGCCGGCGGCGACGGCGGCGTCGATGAACGATCGCTGCACGAGGTTGAGCTCTTCGGGCGGGTGACGGCGGACGGGGATCGGGCCGTCGACGCCGTGCCAGTCGTCGCGGAAGTCGAGGTCAGTTTCGAGACGACGGAAGTACGGAAGCACGTCCGTGAAGCTCCAGCCCGGATTGCCGAGGGCGGCCCAGCCGTCGTAGTCGGCGGGCGCGCCGCGGAGGGCGAAACACCCGTTCGTCGCCGAGCAGCCGCCCATGATGCGGGCCCGGGGTAGCGGGACGCAGCGGCCGAGTTCGTCCGCCTCCGCGACGAAGCCCCAGTCGTGCCCGACCGTCGGCTCCGACGCGTCGACGACGTCGTTCGGGAGGTCTGCCGTCCTCGGGTAGTCAGGGCCACCCTCGAGGAGGAGCACCGATCGATCGTCGTCGTCGGACAGCCGGGCCGCGAGCACGCACCCAGCCGACCCGCCTCCGACCACGACGACGTCAGCGATCACTCCGACCTCCTCGCTGGTGCACGGAGCGACCCGAGGCCGCGCCTAGAGCGGGGATCCGGTCTCGGCACTGAAGATCCACCGCCCGCGGAATTCGACCATTCGGCGCCCGGGAAGCTCGGCGAGCCGGACGGCGACGTCGCCGCAGGTGGGACAGCGCAGCACGGTCCCGGCGGCGGCGTACGCGCGGTGGGCACCGATGGGGTGGCGGGATCGACAGGACTGACAGATCCGCTCCGCTGTGGTCGGCTCGGCGACGAGGACTTGCTCGAGGAGCCCGGCAACTGCGTTTCCATCGAGGTGAAAGTCAGCTGGGGTCATGTCATCTCCCTGTAGGTCCGAAGCGCTCCGTCTTCACCAAGCTGGGATCGTGGCCGGCAGCGACGAAGAGGTCAGCGACGCGCTCGACGAACGGCGTCGGTCCACAGACGTAGACGCGGGGCCGTCGCGTCGGATCTGCATCGAGGTCGCGCAGCATCTGGGCGTCGACGCGTCGTGACCATCCCTCCCAGCCGGGCGGCGTCCGACGGGTCAGCGTGCAGCGCACCTGGACGCCCTCCGTTGCGAACGCGTCGAGCTCGTCGGGGTAGAGGACGTCGTCCCAGCTGCCGGCCGACACCAGCAGCGTGGCTTCGATCTGAGCGTGCACGGCCGAGAGGTGACGAAGCATGGCGACTAACGGGACGACACCCGAGCCGCCACCGACGAGCACGAGGGGGCCGCCGTCGGCGGCCTGCCAGGTGAAGTATCCGCCGATGGGGCCCCGGAGCTCGAGCAGGTCACCCGGACGCAGGTCGTCACACAGGTAGATCGAGACCTCGCCGTCGTCGAGCCGCTCGACCGTGAGCGCGAGATTGTCGTCCTCGGGTGCGGAGGCGATGGAGTAGGAGCGCTCCGCCTGGTAGCCGTCCGGGGCGGTCAGGCGCACATCGACGTGGTGACCCGGCAGATGGCCGGGCCAGGCGGGCACATCGAGGATGAGGGTCTTCGCCCGCGGCGTCTCGGGGCGGACCGCCCGCACGGTCGCCTCCCTCCAGGTCAGCGGGGCCCGGCGCGGCGTCAGTCGCTCCAGTACCGCTCCTCCTTCCAGGGGTCGCCTCGATTGTGGTAGCCGAGCGTCTCCCAGAATCCGGGCTCGTCGTGGTCGAGCAGGGTGAGACCGCGCACCCACTTGGCGCTCTTCCAGAAGTACAGGTGCGGGACGAGCAGGCGAGCGGGGCCGCCGTGCTCGGGCTCGAGGGGCTCACCGTCGAAGGCGTACGCCACCCAGGCCTGCCCGTCGGTGACGTGCTCGAGTGGCAGGTTCGTCGTGTACCCGCCGTCGCAGAACGCCGAGATGTACTCGGCGCTGGTCTCGACGTCCTCGAGCAGGCGGTCGACCGAGACGCCGGTCCACGTTGTTCCGAGCTTGGACCACTTGGTGACGCAGTGGATGTCGACGGTCACCGTCTCGTTCGGAAGCGCCAAGAACTCCTCCCACGACCATTTGACCGGTGCGTCGACCTCGCCCTTGATCGTGAACGTCCACTCGTCGAGGGCCGTGCGCGGTGTCGGACCCGCCGACAACACCGGGAAGTCATCGACCACGTACTGGCCGGGCGGAATGCGGCTGGCATCGACGTCGGTCCGGCGTCGGCCCCGGAAGCCTCGCGAGACCGGCGTCATCCGGGCCACCTCCTACGATCGACGACGCTCGCCGTCGCGGTGGTCCGCCGCGGACCGAGAGCACAGAGTGGGCCGCTCGCTCTCACCTGGTGACCTCCACGTTCCGACCGGCCCGCCGGGAACGCCGAGCCGACAGGCCTCGGGGATCGAGGACGAAGGCGCATCGATGATCGTACGTCGCTCCTCTTCGTCACGGTGGAGGCTCCATCATGCGTCCGACACTGAAGAGTGGCCCAATCGACCGAGGGCCTCGGGCAGGTCTTCTGGCTCGGCGAGCACCAGACGCTCCTCGTCGGCGAAGACGGTCGGCGTTGTCGTCACCCCGCTACTGATACCACTTCGCTGACCTCTTCGAACCGCCTCGATGAAGACCTCATACGCGATGTCCTCCTCGAGCCGCTCGACGTCCAGTCCCAAGTCGCCCGCGTACGCAGCAACATCGCCGGCCTCCAACGCGTCCTGGCGCTCGAACAGCACATCGTGCATCGCCCAGAAGCGGCCTTGATCACCCGCTGCCTCGGCAGCCTGAGCTGCAAGCAGGGCGTGTGGGTGGACGTTCGTCAGCGGAAAGTGGCGGAAGACCTCCCGGAACGGGTCGCATTCCTCAGCCGCGCTCCTGAGAGCCCGCCACAGGCGCGCCGACACTGGGCACTCGTAGTCCCCGAAGACGGTCAGTGTCACAGGCGCGTTGAGATCGCCACGCAGGTGATCCTCGTTCGACACTCCCGGATGAAGCCGTTGGTCCACGTGACCCCTCTCGCCGTTACTCGCCGATCCGGTTCCCGTCTGCGGGACGGGCCGTCGCTTCGGCCCCGGAACGCGGCTTCACAGGCGACCTGCAGATCCGATCGCAGATCGCGAGGGTCGGTCGCGGTCGGGTGGCCGGCCCGCGAGATGTCGCATCGCCTTCCTCCCCTTCAGTCCGTCGCCCAGATGAGCACTTCGGTGCCGCGCTCGCCCGCCCGGAGTTCGAGCGCGTCCGCATCGCTCAGGCGTACGGCGTCACCCTCCTCGAGCCAGGCCGCCTCACCGAGCCCGGCACGACCGGCCGCGACAAAGACGTGTGCGTGCCCAGCGGCGGGGATCATGACGGTCTCGTCGGCCTGGAGCCGCCCGCCCCAGAGCACTGCGCCGCGCTGGTGGATCCCGATCGCTCCGGCATGTCCCTGACCCGACGCGAGCGGTCGTAACCCGCCTTCGCCGAGTTCGCCGTTCATGTCCCGCTGCTCGTAGCCAGGCGCGATTCCTTCGGCATCGGGTGGCACCCACATCTGGACGAAATGCACTTCCTCGGTTGCCGACGGGTTCATCTCCGAGTGCCGGATCCCTGTGCCTGCGCTCATGCGCTGCGCAAGACCCGGGTACAGCACGCCGTGGTTGCCTTCGGAGTCGCGGTGCTCGAGCTGGCCGGACAACACCCAGGTGACGATCTCCATGTCTCGATGGGCGTGCGTTCCGAACCCCGTCGCCGGGCGGACGCGGTCGTCGTTGGAGACCAACAGCAGCCCGTGATGGGTGTTGTCGGGGTCATAGTGCTCGCCGAAGCTGAAGCTCTGACGACTGTCGAGCCACCCGAGCCTCGTCTGGAAGCGCGACTCGGCGCGTCGGATGTCGATGGTCAGACCCATCAGTCCCCTTGACTCCCGGTTCGATCGATCCCCTGTCGACTCTGCTCCGACCCACCGTTTCTCCTCGGTGGCAGCAGCCGTCCCCTCCGGGCAGCTGGCGGCTGGGTTCACCTGCGTCCTCGGGCTCGGCTGGATGCGACCGCTCGGCCCACCGGGTCTCGACACGGCCCGTGACGGCGGGTCGTGCGCTCGGTCGGTCGGCGGACCCCAAGAGTGTCGGGCCGGCCGGGGGCTCGTCGAGTCCACCGGGGGCGTCGTCACGGCGCCGCACGAGGCCGGCGTCCAGACGGCCGAGACCCGCCATGAGGACTGCGCCCTCCCCCTTCGAGCGACGGCCGCCACGTCCCCGGCCTCCGCGACCACGGCCGCCCCCACGGAGCTCCGAGACAGCGGATTCGACAACCGCTGGCCGGGCGCGACAATCAGCCTCGCAACCAGGTGCACGGCGACCGGAACCAAGGACTGCTCGAGACGAAGTCCGCCCTTCGGGATCCCGCCGCTGGCCGGGTGCCGGAGGTCGGCGATCCCGGAGGACCCAACCATGGACGCAGACACCGCGCGGGCCTCCGATGGCAGCGTGAGCCAGAGGCCCGCGCTCGGTCGACCAGACGGTGCACCGGTTGACTCACCTCGTCGCGGAGAGGGGCCTCACCCTCTTCGCCATCGTCGATCACCGCGGCGTAGCTCGACCGGCGGGCCCGGTCATGCCCGACACGAACCTGGTGATCTTCGGGAGCCGAGCGGCTGGCACGCCCGTCAAGCTCGCCGCTCCCCCGCCGCCACGGATCTTCCGCTCGACGTGCTCGCGTGGGCGGAAGGCGCCGGCCGCCGCTGGCCGAGCTCCGACTCCCCGCGCTGCTGGCCGCTGGGCACCACCGTGCCCACGACCTGCACGCCCGCCTTGATCCAGTCGAGACCCTGAGCGATGCTGCGGTCGCCGTGGGCGCATGACGCGATCGCGACTGGCCTCGAGCGAGCAAGCGCCGAAACGGGTGAGGCGCCGGGCCGGTCGTCCGTGACGCGCGCGGCCGAGATCTCGGACTTCGGTTCGACCAGCCGCGACGAACTCCGGGCCCGGGGGCGGGCGCTGCGCGATCAGGTGCCACTCGAAGCACACGGGGTGTGGGTCGCTGACCCGGCACGCGATCCCGCGGCGGTCTTGGCCGAGGAAGCGTCGGAGCGGGTCCCGGAGCTGGTGTCGCTGCGGTACGCCCGGATGTCCGAATCTCCGTTCGCGTACTTTCGCGGCGGCGCGGCGATCATGGCCGCTGACCTTGCATCGACGCCGACAACGGGTATCAACGTCCAGTGCGGTGGTGATGCTCATCTGCTCAACTTCGGATTGTTCGCGTCCCCCGAGCGTCGGGTCATCTTCGATATCAACGACTTCGACGAGACGATTGCGGGCCCGTGGGAGTGGGATCTGAAGCGTCTCGCTGCGAGCGCACATGTCGCGGCGCGCGGGAACGGGATGGACTCGGCGAAGGGGCAACAGGCGGTCGTGGCAACCGTCCGCTCGTACGCCCGGCAGCTCGATTCCCTCGCCCGCCACTCCACACTGGACGTGTGGTACTCCGACGTCGACGCCACGCAGTTCGCCGGCCGCCTGCAGAGTAAGCGGCGTCAGCGAGAGGTCAGCGGCGCGTTGCGGCAGGCGGACCGGCGGACGAACGTCCGGGCGTTCACGAAGCTCACCGAGGTCCGCGATGGACGGCGGGTCTTCGTCGACATGCCGCCCCTCATGGAGCACGTCGCTGACGCGTCCCTCGAGACGGTGATGGAGTTCCTCGCCGACTACCGCGACAGCCTGAGCCCCGATCACGCGCACCTGCTCAATCAATTTCACATCGTGGACGCCGCCCGGAGGGTCGTGGGCGTCGGATCGGTCGGGACCCGCTCCTTCGTCCTCCTCGGTCAAGGCCGAGCCGACCTGGATCCGCTGGTCCTCCAAGTGAAGGAGGCTCAGGAGTCGGTGCTCGCGCGTCACGTCGGCCCGAGCACGTGGACGCACCATGGTCAGCGAGTCGTGGAGGGTCAGCGACTGATGCAAGCGGCCAGCGACCCCTTTCTGGGTTGGAGCAGCGACCCGACCGGCCGCCACTACTACGTGCGCCAGCTCTGGGACATGAAGGGAAGTGCGGACCTCGCGTCCCTGAGCCCAGGCGACCTCACGCAGTACAGCGCCCTGTGCGCGGCGACGCTCGCGCGGGCTCACGCCCGAGCCGTCGACCCGGCCGTGCTCGCCGGGTACTGCGGCGGCGGCAACACGCTGGCGAACGCGATCGCTGGCTTCTCTGAGAGCTACGCCGCGCAGTCCGAGCGCGACCACGCGCAACTGGTCGAAGCCCTCCGGGCCGACGCCGCCAGCACACGCGCCGAGCACGGCCAGGCCGCAGGACGCGCGGTTACGAGCGCGCCAGCCCGCGCCCCCGACCCAAGCGCCGGCAGCGAACCGCCAGGAGCACAGCCGTGAAGATCCGAGCGCATCTGCTTGGTCTCGTGACGCGGACCGCGGCCAGTCCGTGCCGGGTCAATCGCGCGGCCGCGTCCTGGCCCGATCCAGCGTTGCCATCGCCTGGTGGTCCTGACACCGGGAGGCGAGTCTGTGTCGGCAGACCACGATCGTGGACGTCTGAGTTGGGCGGACGCCTGGCGCCGACCACGAACACGGGCCCGTCGATCCGCCGCTCGACGGCATCGGTCGAAGCCCAGGCCGGGCCGCCCTGTGGTCAGCGGACGCGGGCCGAGTCCGAGAGGGACGGCTCATCGGCGCGCGCGATCCGCTGCACCGCGGTTGGGTCTCCCTCGATCGTGAGGCCCCGCCGACGCGCGGTGGTCAGGTCGAGCTGGCGCAGGAGAACGTCCATGATGACTTTCGGCGGACCGACCAACGTGGCGTCCGGATGCGACGTCGTCCCGGGCTGGGCGCGGACGCGGCCGTCGGCAGTTTCGAGCACCAGGGGCTGATCGCCGGTTCGCAGCTCGACGGTCACCGGGGGGCGGTCGGGCCAGCGATCCGAGAGCTGGAGCTCGAGGGGCAACACGAGCCAGTGAGTCCGGAACGCCGCCTCGCCCCCGACGTCCTCCAGCAATGGGGCGCCCCACTGTCCCAGCGCGGCGAGCACGGGCTGGAGCGCCTGGCCGCGGGGGGTCAGGCGAAAGAGAGTGGTGGCAACGGGTGGCGGCGCCTCCTCTCGGGTGACGATCCCGTTCGTCTCCAGCTCCCGCAGCCGATCGGCGAGCAGGTTCGTGGCGATGCCGGGCAGCCCGTACCGCAGGTCGGTGTAGCGGCAGCGCTCCCGGATCAGCAGCTCACGGACGATGAGCAGCGTCCACCGATCGCCGACCACGTCGAGGGCTCGAGCGACCGCGCAGTGCTGGTCGTAGGTGCGCACGAAGCGATCCTACCAGCCGGCTGAACTATTTCAAGGTATCACTTGATTTTCTCAATCGATGCCTTTAGAGTCTCGTTTGCCGCGCCCGGAGAGGAGCCACCGATGGAAACGGCTGCCCTGCCCGCCCACCCGCAGCCCGGCGCCGGCTCGGCCCGGCGTGCCGCCACGCAGCGGAAGGGTCTGGTGCTGCTGGCGCTCTGTCTGGCCGCGCTGATCATCAACATCGACGTCACGATCGTGAACGTCGCGCTGCCGAGCCTGGTGCGACAGCTCGGCGCTACGACCACCAGCCTCCAGTGGGTGGTCGACGCCTACACGCTCGTGTTCGCGGCGCTGATCCTGGCCGCCGGGAGCCTCAGCGACCGGGTCGGACGCAAGGGCGTCCTGCTCCTCGGCCTGCTGGTCTTCGGGGTCGGCAGCCTCGCCGGCTCTTTCGCCCAGAACCCGGACCAGCTCATCGCGGCGCGGGTCATCATGGGGCTCGGTGCCGCGGGCATCTTCCCCGCCACCCTCTCGCTCATCGCCAACGTCTTCACCGAGCGGTCCGAGCGCGCCCGGGCGATCGGGCTGTGGGGCGCGACGACCGGCGCCGGGGTTGCGACCGGCCCGATCGTCGGCGGCTGGCTCCTCGAGCGCTTCTGGTGGGGCAGCGTGTTCCTCTTCATGGTTCCCATCGCCGCCCTGGTCGCTGGGCTCGTTGCCTGGGCCGTGCCGAGCTCCAGGGACCCGGCCGCGCCCCCGATCGACTGGCGTGGCCTCGTGCTCTCGAGCGCCGGCATGGGCACCCTGGTGTTGAGCATCATCCAAGCGCCGAGCTGGGGCTGGGGATCGACGACCACGCTCGCCACCATCGCTGGCGGCCTGCTCATCCTGGCCGTCTTCATCAATGTCGAGAGCCGAATCCCCTCCCCCATGCTCGACGTCGGGCTCTTCCGCAACCCACGGTTCACCGCTGCGAGTGGTTCGATCACCATCGGGTTCTTCACCCTGACTGGGTTCACGTTCCTCATCACCCAGTACTTCCAGTTTGTGAAGGCCTACACGCCCTTCGGCACCGGGCTTCGGCTGCTGCCGGTCGCCCTCTCGATCGCGACCGCCGCCCTCGTCGGGACGAAGGTCGCGGTGCGGATCGGCAACAAGGCCGTCGTCGCGAGCGGGCTCGCGTTGTTCGGTCTTGCGCTGTTCTGGATCTCCACCGTGTCGACATCGACCTCATACCTGGAGATCGTCGGGCAAATGGTGGTCGGCGGTGGCGGCCTCGGTCTCATCACGGCACCCGCCACCGAGGCGATCATGGGCGTCGTCCCCACCGAGAAGGCTGGCGTCGGCTCAGCTGTGAACGACGCCACCCGGCTGTTCGGCGCCGCCCTCGGCGTGGCGGTCATCGGCAGCATCGCCGCGTCCTTGTACGGGAGCCGGCTCGGGAGCACCATCCCCCAACACCTCCCCGCCCAGGCGGCGGTCGCGGCGCGAGGGTCGGTCGGCGGAGCCCTCGTCGCCGCCCAGCATCTCGCTCGCGCCGGGCTCGCCCTCCCGGCCCGCAACCTGAGCTCGGCCGCGGTCGGCGCGTTCCTGCACAGCCTGGCCGGCGGCTTGCAGGTGGCGGGCGCCGTCGCCGTCGGTGGGGCAGTCATGGCGGCCGCGCTCCTGCCGGCGAGGCCCGGCGCCGCCCGCCCGGGGGTCGAGGTGCCACCCGCGAGCTCGCTGCCACGGGAACTCGCCCCGGAGCCCGTCGGGGTCGGGTGCCCGCAGCACTGAACCCCGCCGCTCCGAACCCTCAGCGCCGGCGCAAAACCCAGGCCCACTCGCAGCTTCGCCTCGCCCACAGATCGGTGCGGGCGAGGCGCGCCATCTAGGGGATCCGGCCCTCGCCCTCCTGCTCGACGCCGCGCTCCATCATCTCCTCTTCGTGCTCGGCGACAGATTCGTCGACTTCACCGTGCTTCTCGGCGAGGCGCGCCTCTTCTTCGGTTGGCATCCGATCCGCCCCAGGGGCCCGCTGAGCTTCTTCCTCCTCCGCGGCGCGTGTCTCGTCGGAGGGATGCGTCGGACGATCCATCAACTCCCCTTTGGGTTCGTGGCCCCCACCAGTTCCCAGGGCCGGCGATTGAGAAACCTCCTCCGTTGATCGCACAGGCCCGGCCCGACGGCGGTCGGTTCGATCCCGGGATCAGCGGAGGACGGCTGCGAGCCTAGGTCGGATTGCCGCGCCTCATACCGACGACACCGTCCCGGCCGCTGGGGTGATCGACAGCGGTCTCAGCGAACGGTGAGGTCTGCAATGTCGTAGCCGCGCGGCGTCGTTGACAGCGGTCGGTTCACCGCGCGCTTGTCATCCACGCCCGCTTGACGCCGCCACCCTGACGGCCGCGCCCGGTGGCGGCGCCACTCCCCGACGGGTCGAAGGACTCCGCTGAACTGCGTGAGGCGTCCTCGTGCCGTGGCAGCGTCACGAGGACGTCGCGGAGTCAGACCACGACGCCAGGGTCGCCGTCGTCGGTGACGACCGACAGGCCGGCGGCGGCCCAGGCTCGCATCCCACCGGCAACGTTGACCGCGTCGATGCCGCGGGCGCTGAGCGCCTCGGTGATTGCGGCCGAGCGTCCCCCGACCCGGCAGACGGCCAGGATCTGTCGGCCCGCCGGCAGACCATGGGCACGATCTTGGACCTGGCCCATGGGCAGAAGGAGCGCGCCGGGGGCATGGCCGGCCTCCCATTCCGCGGGTTCGCGCACATCCAGCAGGATCGCCCCCTGTCCGGTGAGCCGCTCCGCCGTGAGTGGATCGACCTCGCGGACACCGGCAAAGGCCGGCGTCGGCGGGACGGTGTCCCCAGGGGTGTGATGCAGGGCGGTGACGGGCAGGCCTGCCGCGCGCCATGCCTCGAACCCGCCGACGAGATCGGAAGCGTCGGCGAACCCCGCCGCGCGCATCAGACTGGCAGCGATCGAAGAGCGGTAGCCGCCGGCGCAGTAGGCGACAGTTGGACGGCGGGGGTCCAAGGCGTCGAGGAGGTCGACGAGCACCGCCAGCGGGATCTCGATCGCGCCCGCCAGGACGCCCGACGCGGTCTCGCCTGGCCCCCGCACGTCGACGACCACGAGGTCTGGCACCGAGACCAGGCGCTCGGCGAGCTGCTCGATGGTCAGGCGAGAACTGGCCTCGCTGAGGTCGGGGCGGTCGACGAACACGGCTCCGGGGTCGTGGAGCTGCCCGATGACCTGGTCGAACCCGATGCGGCCCAAGCGAACCTTGGCCTCAAGCGCCGTCGCAGGGTCGCCCACCAGCACGATCCGATCGTCGGGGGCGACGACGTTGCCGGCGAACTCGGCGAAACGGCCCTGCAGGCCGACGTTCACGGCGCCGCGCAGGTGGCCGGCGGCGAAGTCGATCGGCTCCCGAGTGTCGATGAGCACCGCACCCTGGGATCGGGCATCGAGGACCTCCTCGAGGCTGAGCGAGGCTGGTGGCTCCTCGCTCAACAGCGGCCGGAGCTCGCGATTGCGACGGGCATCGAACTCGAAGTAGTGCGGCTTGACCGGCTGTCCCTCGATCAGCCCGGCGACGAACTGCTCCTCGGTCTGGGGAGCGAGCGCGTAGTTGCTGGCGCGCTGCTCACCGATCGTCGACTGCGTCTCGCTGGACAGGGCCTTCCCGCACGCCGACCCCGCCCCGTGCGCGGGAAACACTCGCGTGGTATCGGGCAGGGCCAGCAACTTGTCGTGCAGCGAGTGGAAGAGCTGACGAGCCATGTCCTCCGCGGTGAGTGCCGCGTTCGAGGAGGCGAGAAGATCGGGACGGCCGACATCTCCGACAAAGAGGGTGTCGCCGGTCAAGACGCCAAACGGCGCATCCTCGCGACCCGCCTCCGAGATCAGGATGGAGATCGACTCTGGTGTGTGGCCCGGCGTAGCAATGACGCGAAGCATGACCGTCCCGAGCGAGATCTCGACCCCGTCACGCAGGGGCTCGTGCGGAAACTCGACGCCGGCACCCTCGCCAAAGCAGACCTGCGCCCCGGTCCGGGCGGCAAGCTCGAGGTGGCCGCTGAGAAAGTCGGCGTGAACGTGCGTCTCGATGACCCGCTCGATCCTCAGCCCCCGAGCGTCGGCATCTTCGAGGTAGCCGCGCACGTCTCGCTGCGGGTCAACGACCACGCCCCGGCCGCTGCGCTCGTCGCCAACGAGGTAGGAGGCGTGCGACAAACAACCGAGGTAGTACTGCTTGAAGATCACGGCGGTACGCGATACTGCCAGCCCGGCCACTCGCGTGCTGCGGATCGCCGGACAAGATCCTCGGCGCCGTCGCACCCACCAACGCCTGATCGACCGGTGAGGGCGCCGAGAACCCTGGCATCGGTCGCCCGCCCGTCCCCGCGAGGCCGGACCTCCTGCGACGCCCGCCGAACGAGCGTCGCGGTGCGCGCCCACTTCGGCGGCGTTGCCATCCACCGAGCCGCGACCGGCCACGCCGCCCTGGCGGTGCGGCAGCTCGGACGGACGCACGCGCTCGCCGCGATGGGTGAACGCCGGTCGGACGCGCGTGGGTGGTGGCCCCACGACCGCCGTGCCGCTTCGTTGACGACGAGCCGATCCGGGGGCGACCGGCAGGCCGGGGGATCATCCTGCTGGGCGTGCCGCGAGACGAGCCCGTCGGTCGGGGGCCGCGGCGCGGAACGCCCACAGCTCGCCCAGAAGGCCCACGGCCGCCACCATCGTCGGAACGCGGGTTGCCGATGCGTCGCTCCGAAGCGCGGCCAACGACGCGCACAGGTCGCCGCCGTCGGTGAGCGCACCAAGGCCTGCCCACAACCGAAGACTCGTCTGACGACTGTCGGCCCGGGCGATCGCCACCAGCCCTCCCACGCCAAGCACCAGCTCGCGGATGGCAAAACTCCGCGTCATCAGGATGTGGCCGTCGGAAGCGGCGGGCGCCGCGGTCAGTCGGCTGGGTGCAACGGCAAACGCCGCGCCGATCGCAATCCTCGCCACGGCGAACGCACCAACGACACCCCGAGCCGTCGGCTTGCGCACGCAACGAACGTAGCCGTCCCATCGGCCACGCTCCTGCAGGAGCGGTGAACAAGGCGTGATCCGGGGCCATCCGAGTAGAGACTCGCCACACGCCTCGCTTCCGATTGCGCCTGTGAGCACCCGGCGATCTTCGAGTACCGAGCACGGGAGAAGCTCGAGCCGAGGGTTGCCCGCGACCCAAGCCTTCATCGACCGACGCACGCAGCCCGATTTAGGATGCGTCGCGTGGCCGACCAGAAGCCGCCTCCACTCGAGGCGGACGAACGCGAGACCGCGCGGGCGCTCCTGCAGTATCAGCGAGAATCGCTGGTCCGGAAGGTCGCTGACGTCGACGAAGACGCGGCACGATTCCCTCTCGTTGCGAGCGGCACCACGCTGCTCTGGCTCGTGAAGCACCTGGCGCGTGCGGAGACCACCTGGATCGTGGAACGCTTCGCCGGTGAGGACATCCAGCTGCCGGACGATGCCGTCCACGGAAGCGATACCCTCGCCAACGCGGTCGACACCTACCGCCAGACATGGGCTCGTGTCGACCGAATCGTGTCAAAAGCACCAACACTCGACCAGCGATGCCGCCGAGTCAGCAGTGACGTACCCGTCAACCTCCGCTGGGTGCTTTCGCACTTGCTCGAGGAGACCGCCCGACACGCTGGGCACGCAGACATCCTGCGCGAGCTCATCGATGGCCGGACCGGCCGTTAGCAGCTCAGCCCTGCCAGGCCGGAGGTCTTCAGTCCCCGGCCAGCCGCCTCGGCGAGACCGCTGGTCGGCCGGGGCCTCGGCGGGGCGGCCGGTCTGCTCGCCGGGGACTGAGCACGCCGGCGATCAGGGCCCCTGTGAGATCCGGGTGGGCGCGTGCTAACACACGGTGGACGGGTGGGTGGGCCGTCCCACCAGGCTGGCCCGGAGGGCGAGATGGCGAGACTCCTTGAGCATTGTTCGAGCCCGGCGAAGACGCCGCCGCCGAATGACCGGCCGCCGGCGCCGGCGCCGCCTCGGCCGCCCAGCTGGCGAATGGTCCTCGTGCTGGTCGGTGTGACCCTGACTGCTCTGTTGCTGTTCCTGCCGAGCATGACGAAGAGCACGCCGAACCACAGTTACAGCTATACGACGCTGCTTCGTGTGGTCGCGAAGAATCAGGTGCGCAACGCCACTATCGACGCGAACGGGAAGGTGACCGGGCAACTCCGAAACCGCGACGACTTCACCTCCCAGATCCCCACTGCCCTTCGTGACAATCAGCTCGCACCGCTGCTCGCGCAGCACCACGTCGAGGTGAAGGGCAAAGGTCCCCAGGGCACGTCGGTGTTCTCGGTGTTGATCAGTTTCCTCCCGCTGCTGCTCTTCGTAGGCGTCTTCATCTGGCTCGGGCGTCGCGCGAGGAGGCAGATCACCGGCGGGATCATGGGCTTCGGCGGATCGAGAGCCCGCTTGTACGACGAAGACCGTCCGAAGACCCGCTTCACCGATGTGGCCGGTTACGAGGGAGCCAAGGCTGAGGTGCAGGAAGTCGTCGACTTCTTGAAGCATCCGGAGCGCTATGAGAAGGCCGGCGCGGTGGGGCCGAAGGGGGTGTTGATGGTCGGACCGCCCGGAACGGGCAAGACGCTCATGGCGCGGGCCGTCGCCGGCGAGGCCGAGGTGCCGTTCCTCGCGCTGACCGGGTCGAGCTTTGTCGAGTTGTTCGTCGGCGTCGGCGCGTCGCGCGTTCGAGACCTTTTCGCGGACGCGAGGAAGCGCGCACCGTCGATCATCTTCATCGACGAGATCGACGCCATCGGTGGTCGACGGGGCGGCTCGCTCGTGTCGAACGACGAACGGGAGCAGACCCTCAATCAGCTCCTGGCGGAGATGGACGGCTTCGATCCCGACACGGGTGTGGTGGTCATCGCGGCGACGAACCGGGTAGAAACGCTCGACCCGGCGCTGTTGCGCCCAGGACGCTTCGACCGGACGGTCGAGATCCCCCTGCCTAATCAGGCCGAGCGGGCCGCGATCCTGCGTGTCCACGTTCGGGACAAGCGCCTGACCCCAGATGTCGACCTCGCGGTTGTGGCGCGTGGCACGCCGGGCTTCTCGGGTGCGGATCTCGCGAACCTCGTGAACGAAGCTGCCATCAACGCCGTACGAGCCGGGCGGGACCTGATCAACGCCGACGACTTCGATCGCGCCCGCGACCGGCTCCTGCTCGGACGCCGCGACGCGATGAACGCACTCTTGCCCGATGAGAAACACGCTGTCGCAGTCCACGAGTCAGGTCACGCAGTGGTCGCCGCATTGTCAAAACACGCCGATCCCGTGGCGAAGGTGACGATCTTGCCCGCCGGCCAGGCTTTGGGTGTAACGCAGCAGCTTCCGGAGGACGAGCGGCACCTGTACCCCGAGAGCTATCTGCGCGATTCGCTTGCGGTCCGTCTCGGTGGCCGTGCCGCAGAAGTACTCGTGCTCAAGGAGGCATCGAGCGGCGCGGCGAGCGACCTCGCAGGCGCAACTGACCTCGCCACCAAGATGGTCCGCGACTGGGGACTCTCCCCACGGCTTGGCCCGATCGGGTTCGCGAACAGCCAACCGAGCGGCTTCAGCCTGGACGGCGTCGGGCGGGCACCGTATGCGGAAGCGACGCAACAGGTCATCGACGAGGAGGTTGCCCGGCTTCTCCGTGAGGCAGAGGGAACTGCGACCGAGCTGCTGCGCGCCCACCGCTCGCAATTCGACCGGGTCGTGGAGTCGCTCCTCCAACACGAGACGATCGACGGCTCCGAGCTCCTCGCCCTCTTGAAGACGAACGGTCACGACAGCACCGGGCCAGCCGTCGCCGAGGAGCCCGTTCCCGCCGGAGCTCCTCGAGGCGTCCAACCGACAAGCTGATTCCGAGGCGAGAACGGTCTCCTGCTCGCCCGTCAGTCTTCGTTAGGCGGCCCCGGCGACGCGTTCACGTGAGGGCTGACGGAACACGAGCACGGAGATCGGTGAGACCCGAAGAAGCTTTTGTGCCACCGAGCCGAGCACGACACCGCCGACCGTGCTGTGCCGGTGCCCGCCGACGACGATCAGCGACGCGCGGCGCCGCAGCGCGACGTTCAGGAGTTCGTGTGCGGCATCGCCCGTGGCCGAGTCGAAGGTCCACTCGACTCGGCGGTCGCGAAGTGCATCGACGGTCCGTGCGCGCGCGGTGGCTTCCAGTTCCGTTTCCGTTTGCATGATGACGGCCTCGGCCGCGCCCTCGGTTGCCGCAATGGCTCCGGCGAGTCCTGGGTCGCGGACAAAGACGACGGCGAGCTGCGAGCCCGTCTGTTCAGCGAGGTCCGCCGCCGCGCCGAGCGCATCGAGGCTGGCCTCCGAGCCATCCACGCCGATCACGATCTGCTGCGCCATGGTCACCTCCTGATCCACTCGGTGGAACGAGTGTCAGCGACTACTTGCATGATACAGGTTAATACCTGTATCGTACAGCCCATGGTGACGCAGGCAAGTCTCGAGAACCCGGCGGACGCTCGACTCACCGTGGATGACACCGATCCGCTCGACGTTCTCGAGACGGAGATGGCGCTGCTCCAACGAGCCCTGGAACGACTGGCCCGGCGCTCCGACATCCACCGCGACCTCGACCGGGCGAGCTATCTCCTCGCCCGCACTCTCGATGCGACCGGCCCTGTCAACGTCAAAGACCTCGCTTCCAGGCTCGGCCTCGACGCCACAACTGTGACGCGTCAGGTCGCGGCAATGGAGGGTCGGGAGCTCCTCGACCGACGCTCGGACCCCAACGACGGCCGCGTGAGCGTCATCGACTTATCACCGAAGGGGCGACGTGTGATGCGCGCCGTGCAGCGGGCACGACGAGACCGAGCCCGCGAGTTGTTCGCAGGCTGGCCTTCACGAGATCAGCGCGAGTTCGGCAAGCTACTCGGGAGGTTCAACGATGCCGTCTGCGAGATCGAGCACGGGAGTGGGAACGACTCCGAGCGCGGCGCGCGCCCGCTCGGTCGTCGTCAGCTCACCTGAGCAGTCCGGGACCGCTTTTCTCGACGACGCCTCGCGGCGCTCGACGGCGGTGCTCACCGACGCGCTCGATCAGCTCGTCTGGCTCCAGCTTGAGCTGCCGGCAGAAGTACACCTCGAGTCTGCACGCACACGGTCTGCATGATCGCTTGGATGGTTCAATAACATCTACGCCGGCCGGATCAATGTTCCCGGCGCGCGACGGTCCGAGGGCCACGGCGGCGCGATGTCGGCCGGCGTCCTCGCTCGTCGAGCTGGGTGAGTTGCCAGCTGTCGATCGCACCCTCTCGTGCGGTCCACTCGGGGAGAGCCATCAGCAGTCGACGTGAGAGGCCAGTGACATACGGCTCGTATCCGGCACGTAGCTTCGCCAGGTGAGGGATGGCGTCATCCGGAAGCTGCCAACCGTTGTCAGCAAGCCGTGCGCGCAACCGGTCGAGGGCCTCGCCGTCTAGGCGGTCCTCTCCTGATGCGGGCTTCGCTTGGAGCACTTGCGCGAGATCAACGGCCGCGTGGCGACACATGGCGTACGTGAGCCGAGCCTGCCGACGGGGCCCATCCTCGCGCCCCGCAAGGAGCAGGGAGCAGGTGTCCAAGATCACGGTCAGGCCGGCAAGCCAGGATTGGTTGTCGTGGTGTGAGCGGTAGTAGCCGAGGGTTGGAAACGAAAGCACGTTCTCCAGCAAGTCCGCGCTCCACGACTCCCAGTCATTCAGAAAGGGACCGAGCTCGCCCAAGCCGTCGGCGCCGTTGCGGGCCAGAAGCTCTCCCGCGCTCGGCGGTGAACCCGCCCGTGCGTCGAGTTGGGAAATGTAGATCTCACGGCGCGAGAACGCCTGGTACAGGGTCGGCAGGTACGAGACCACCAACGCGAGGAACGCGAAGCCAGTGCCACCCGCGGCGACCACGATGGCTCGCCCACCGGGCCGACGCGCGACGGCATCCCCAAAGCCGAGCGTGAAGAACGTTGACGCGGCGCTGTACGTCGCGGTGCCGAACGACCGGCCCGCCGCGCCGGTTAATGGGCTCGCGAAGGCCCAGATGGCCAGCGCGTAGCCCAGAATGAGCAGACCCGCCCAGCACGCGAAGAGCAGGAGCAGCGAAGCCGGGCCGTAGTAGCTGAGGACGACCTCGCGTTGCTGGGCGCTGCGGACCCAACGGGCAACGGCACGATATGCCGGCCAGCTAATGCGATAGACGGCGACCGTGATCCGCCACCGCCGGTTGACCCTGCGAGGCAAGACCACCGTCTCGAAGGCGTCCACCAACACGACGACGACGATGAGAACGCCGATCGCCCCGACGAGACCGGTCACATCCACCTCACGATCCGGTGCCGGCTGAGCCGGCCACGGATTTCAGGATCCAAGATCGCACCGATCTCGTCAACGGGCACGTCGAGCAGGACTGGCCGCGGGTGCTTTCGGCAGGGAGTGAGCCCACCGCCTTGGGACACGACGTCGCGCCGAAGAGCCTGGTCTCGTACCGCCCGCGGTGCTTCGGAGCCCGCCGTCCTACTCGTGGCTTGTCCTTCTCCGCCTACAACGAGAGGGCCGCCAAGGGCATGTAGCGTCGTCCACATCCCGGAGACAAGCAAGGGTGTCATGGCTTCACACGCGCAGCACAGGAAGCAACAGTCGAAGCTCCTCGAGACCGTCAAAGACCGGCTGGGCTCCGGGGAAGTCGTGATTGCAGTCCTTCCGTTCGCGTCCACGCCCAAGCGACCGAAGGGTCCATCCGGCAAGGTGCGCGAGGGTATCTACACTTCATATCGTCACTATCGCCCGTTGGTGGTGACCAGCCGTCGCCTCTTGGTCATCAATGCCGCCCGCACGCCCTTTCCACGAGGTGTGCTGGCCGAATTTCCCCTCGCCAAAGTCAGAGTCGTCGATGTGGTTCCGGCCCGGTTTGGCCAGAGTCGGCTCCGTCTCGACCTCCCAGAAGTTGGCATCGTTCCATTCGACCTAGGCCGTTACGACGTTGAGGCGTTGCCCGAGCTCAGAGCCGCGGTCGAAAACCAGTAGCGCGTCGTCCGTGTTGACGTTCGCAGCGAGCGCAGCCATGTTCCTGACAACCGAACCGTCCTCCCCTTCGATAGCGGATAGCGGTCGCCACCGTCTTCGGCCTGGTATGGGGAATTCGCCATAGTCTGGACCGGACCGAACTGGTGGCGACTTCGGCGCCCAACCGACAAGGCGGCGCGTTTGGACTAGTACCCGGAGGCGGCCGAGTTGATCTTCAACCGTGAATTCGATCTCGTCCGGCAACTCGACAGCCTCACAGGCGCCACCGGAGAGCGGACGATGAAACGGCTGGCAGTTCTGCTGCTGTTCGGACTCGTAGTGCTCGCGGCGTGCGGAAGCAGCGGCCGCTCCGCGGCACCGACCACGACGACGACCACGACGGCGCCGACACTGCCTTCCACAACAAGCCCGCCGACAACGCTTCTGCCCGTGACTGCGAGGCCACGAGTGGTGACACGCGCTCACTGTTCACCGCTCTCCCCCGCGGGCAACCCTTATCGCCGAGGCCAGTTCTGCCCGCCCCGCTGCTACGGCCAGTCCATTGAGGAAGCAAC
>DASZJD010000044.1 GCA_035948415.1 Acidimicrobiia bacterium
CGACCGGCTGCTGGCCGCCCTCGCCGCCCGGGCCGGGACCGACGACGTCGCCCTGCGAGCCATGCTGCAGGCGCTGCTCCCCGGCCTCGTGAACGTGGCGAAGCGACTGGGCGGCGGCCGCGTCGACGACGAGCTCGAGGCCGACGTGATCGCCGAGGCGATCCACCGCATCCGGTGGTATCCGCTGCAGCGCCGACCCCGGGCCATCGCCGCCAACGTGCAGCTCGACGTGTTCGGCCGGCTCGCCCGTCAGCGGCGGCGGTGCGCCGCCGAAGCCGCCGCCGCGGCGGCCGCCCCCAGGCTCGCTCGACCCGATCCCGACCCGAGCCTCGAGGTCTCGGAGCTGGTGGCCGACGCCGCCGCGGCCGGCCGGCTGCGACCGGGTGACGCCGAGCTGCTCCTGAGCATCGCCGTGGGGCGGGACACGATGCGCCGACGGGCCGAGCGCGACGGCACCAGCTACGCGGCGGTGAACGAGCGATGGCGCCGGGCCCGGAACCGACTCCGTCGATCGGCCCTCCCGAGGACGGGTTGAGCGGTCACCCCCGCATGCGCGTGTCGGTGTCGCAGAGGTCGGCCTCCTCGGGGCCGACGACGTGCTGCACCACCGCGGTGCGGGTTCCCACCTTCCACAGCGCCCGGCCCCGCGTGAGCCGGCCGAGGACCGCGGCCTCGGTCGGGTTCAGCCCGAGGAGCGCGCGTGCCTCCGCGAGCTGGTCGCTGGCCTGGCGGAACAGCACCCGGGTCTGGGTGTCGGCGAGCAGCCCCATCGACACCTTGGCCGTCGTCGTGCCGTCATCGGCCTGGGCGCGCAGGTCCGAGAGGCGATGGACGACGGCGACGTTGGCCACGCCGTAGTCCCGACAGAGCTTCCAGCAGGCCTGGAGGTAGCGCGTGGTCCGCTCGGACCCGAGCAGCCGCCAGGCCTCGTCGAGGACCTGGACGCGAGGGATCCCGTCCCGGCGGGCCAGCGTCGTCTGCAGCCACGCGGTGGCGGCGAGGAGCACCAACCGGAGCGCCTCGTCGTCGTGGTGGACGACGGAGAGGTCCAGCACGAGGCCGCCGTGCGCGCCGTCGACGCCGACCGTGGTCGGCCCGTCGAACATCCCGCGCAGCGACCGCTCGAGCAGCTTCTCGAGCGCGTAGATGACCGCGTCGAGCTGGCGCGCGAGCGTCGCCGCGTCGAGGCGGGCTCGGGCGACGAGCTCGGGCGTCGGGTCGCGGAGCAGCCGGACGAGGTCCGCGAGCGTGGGCCGCCGCGGCCCGGCGTCGAGGGTCTGGACCGCCCAGCCGAGCACCGCGTCCTCGACCGGGGCCAGCTCGCGTCGCAGGACCTGCCCGAGGAGCGCGGCCACGAGGTCGGTGCGGCGCCGCAGCCGCTCGTCCCGGTCGTCGGCGCCGCCGAGTGGGCCGGCGTCGAGCGGGTTCAGTCGCGTCGGTCCGCCCGGGTAGAGGCGAACCACGGGCAGCGAGAGGCGCTCGGCCAGGGCCGCGTACTCCCCCTTCGGGTCGACGACGGCCAGCCACCGCCCGCCGCGCCTCGCGCCTCCACCGCACGGCGCCGGGCGGCCGAACACCGACCGGGCCCGGAGCAGGAAGGTCTTCACGAACGTCGACTTGCCGGTCCCGGGCTCGCCGGCGACGAGCAGGTTCGGGTTCGTCACCAGCCCGGCCCGGTAGGCCTCGAACGGGTCGAAGGCGAACCCGCCCCCGCCGGTCAGCAGGTTCGTGCCCAGGTAGACGCCTCGCGCGCCGAGCCCGCGCTCGGCCTGGTACGGGTACAGGCTGCAGAGGTGCGCGGTGGTGGACCGGTGGACCGCGACGCGCAGCACCCGCCGCATCAGCGCCGCCCGCGTCCAGTCGGGACGCGGCCGAGCGGGAGCGCCGTGGCGACCCCGAGGTCGTGCTGGCCGTCGAGGGCTCGGAGCTCGACGCCGCACTGCGCGGCGACCTGCTCCCACTCCGCCGACTGCTCGTCGAGCGCGCGGAGGTCAGGGGCCGTCACCGTGAGGAAGCCGGCGTAGCGCAGCTCGGCGTACCCGGCGACGAGCTCGCCCTCGCGGGCCAAGACCTCCGATTCGGCGCGTCGGTGCTGGGCCCGGACGCGGAACCCCCGTCGGACGCGCTCCTCCTCGTCCGAGGCCAGCCGAGTGGCCTCCCGGTCAACCGATCGGCGCGACCGGGACGGCGGCACCGGCTCGTGGACGACCGTCACGGTGCGGACGCCGCCGGGGTGCAGGAGCAGCGTCGCCAGCCAGTCCGCGGGCATCTCGAGGCGAGGCCACTCGGCGACCCAGTAGCAGCGGTGGTGGGACTGATCGAGCCGGACGTGGCGCCAGGCCGCCTCGACCGCGATCGGAGCCATGTTGTGCGGCCCGACGACGCGAGCCCGATCGGCCAGGCGTTCCTGGCGGGCCGCGAGCCGAGGCGCGGCAGACGGGTCGGCGCGGAGTCGCACCGCGAGCGCCAGCTCGCCCGGACCGAGCGGCGCGTCGACGGCGAGGCCGGCGTGGTGGAGCCGGCCGCTGAACAGGTGGAGCTCCTCGAGCAGCGTGTCCACGCCGTCGGCGGCACGCCCGGCCCGGACCCGCCGACGGTCGACCGTCACGGTGACGAGCGTCTCGTGCGCGATCGTGAGCGGCCCCGCTCCGGCCACGAGCTCGCGGTAGTCGCGCCCGGTGGCGCCGCGACCGCCTCGCTGCTCGCGCACGAACGCGAGGTGCTCGTCGAGGGAGGCCGGCGCCGCCCACTCGGACCACGCGACGCGAGCGACGGCGGCGCGCTCCCGACAGAAGCCGGCGAGCGCGGCGCCCCAGCCGTCGAGGACCCGGGCCTGGTCGTCGTGCTCGAGCAGCGCGAAGGCCCCGCCCTGGACGCGCAGCGTCGCGCTGAGCTGCTGGGCGGCCGGGTCGGCGACGACCGCGACGCCGACGGCGCGCGGGCCGTAGCTCCGGCCGCCGGCCCGCTCCAGGACCTCGAGGCCGGCGAGGAACGGGGGCAGGTCGGGCGGCGACGGGCGACGCCCCCGCCGGGGCACCTCGGCGGCCCAGCGGTCCCGTCCCCGCACGCGCAGCGCCGTCCACCCGGCGGCGGGTTCGACCCACTCGTGGAGGGCTCGACCGTCGTGGCGCCCGAACGCGGCGAGCGCGGCGGCGACGACCGGCAGCGCGGCGAGCGGCGCCGAGCCCGTCGCGCGCAGCGTGAGCCCGGCGGCGAGGAAGCCGGCGCCGAGCACGGCGCACGGGACCGCGCCGAGACCGAGCAGGAAGCCGGACCGGTCGAGGGGACCGAACCGGTAGCGGCGCGGCGCGTCGACGCTGGTCACCGGTCGCCGCCGTCGGGCGCCGGCGGCGCGGACCGGCGTCGCGCGCCGGCGGGGGCCACTGCCGGCGACCGGTCCGGGCGCGCCCCGATCGAACCGGGCTCCGGGGCGGGGGGCTCGACGCGCCGCCGGACCGTCGGTTCGGCCGGGGGCGTCGCCGGCCGCGGCCGACCATCACCCGCCGATGGCGAGGAGTCGCCGGTCGCGCGCGCCGCGGAACCGGCCCCGATGCTTCGGCTGCCGGCGCCGGCGAGGCGGGTCACGGTCAGGGTGGTGAGGAGGGCGGTCTCGGTCGCCCGCACCGGGGCCCGGGAGATGCCGCGGGCGACCACGGCGGCCTCGACCGCCGGGAAGAGCCGCAGGATTAGGAAGGGCGCGAAGACCGCGAGCAGGAACATGATCGTGCCGACGAGCAGCGTCCCGAGCCTCGCCTCGCGGCTCGGCACCAGCGATGCTCCCGAGGCGCCCGCGGCTAGCGCCGACGCCGCGACCGCCAGGGCGATGGCGATGACGACCTTCGAGAGCACGAGCGCGACGACGAGCTCGGCCAGCCGGTGGAGGATCCGGCGAGCGGTCGGCCACACGAACGCGGCGTAGGCGAGGGGGCTGAGCGCCAGGAGCACGTAGAGGAGCGAGGCCCGGACCAGGAGCTCGATCCAGAGGAGGAACGCGCCGAGCACGGCCACCAGGCCGAGGAGGAACACGGCGAAGGTGGGCTGGGCCGTCATCGCCTGGCGCTCGCCGAGGGTGCGCAGCACGTCGGTGGCGTGGACGCCGGCGTCGGTGCCGCGCAGGATGTGCAGCGAGACCTCGTCGGCCGCGCCGAGCAGCACCTGGACCACACCGATCGTCGCCACGATCCCGAAGACCGCGAGGGGGACGTCACGCGCCAGCCGGGCGACGATCGCCGGTCCCTCCCCGATGAGGAGGCCGTGCACGACGCTGAGGAGCACGCAGAGCAGCAGCAGGCTCACGGCCAGGCCGGCGACGACGTTGTACGGCGAGCGCGCGCCCGCACCGACGGGCCCGCCCGCGAACCAGCCGCTGGCCAGGTTCGGCGTCGAGGACCGCTGGAAGAAGGTCAGGACCGCGCTGACGAACCAGGCCAGCGAGTCGACGACCCAGCCCACCAGGCCGGTCACGATCTGATCCCACACCGCGCCGGCGGCCCGCCCGCCGGTCTGGTCCCAGATCCAGCCGAGCCCGCTCAGGATCCCGTCGAGGAGCCCCATCACAGCGGGTCGGGACCCGGGTAGCGCGTGAAACCGGCCAGCGCGGTCCGCAGCTGCTCCGGGGTCGACGGCGGCTCGGACGGGTGACCCAACGGGGTCGGCCCCGGGCTCTGGGACTCCGACCAGATGCGCCACTCGCGGCGCTCCCAGACCAGCTCGTAGACCACCGTGGTCCACTCGGCGAGCGGCGCGGTCAGCCCGGCGACGGAGAGGACGCCGACCCGCCAGACCGACACGCGGGCCCGCTCGGGCGTGTACGCGTCGAGCCGCCAGGCGAGCACCGAGACGTCCCAGGTCAGCGGGCCGCGGCCGCGCGCGGCGACGCCGTCGAGGTTCGACAGCTGCTGGGTCTGCTCGGCGACGTACGCCGGTGCCGCCGCGTCGGACGCCATGGCCTGCAGCGCGGTGACGCGCTCGTCGGTCGGGAGGCCGAGGAGCCGCTGGCCCTGACGGACGTCGCTCGTGGCGGCGGCGACCGCTCCGGCGCGCGTGCGCGCGAACGCGGTCGCGGTGACCAGTCCGGTCGGCGATCCCGCGCTGGTCCCGGCGGCGGGGCGGGGCCGGTCCGAGGGGGTGACGAGGCCGCGGGCGCCGGCGCCGACCAACGCCGCGCCGAGCACCGCGGCCGCCAGTGCGCGGGGACGGACGGCGACGGTGCGCACTCAGGCCCGGGACGCGTTGAAGATGAGGTTGACGAAGGTCGGTGCCAGCCCCGTGATCGCGGCGCCGAGGGCGCCGCCCAGCACGAGGTGCTTGCCTCGGGACGCGCCGAGGTAGTTGCCGGCCTGCTGCGACATGCCGAAGACGGCGGCGCCGACCAGCATCGCGGCGAGGCTTCCCCAGAGGCCGACCTGGGCCGTCCAATCGATGAGCCGCTGGACGAAGCCAGCCCCAGGGAGCCCGTTCGCGGACGGGCTGGCGTTGACACCGTCGGCGACCACGCGCGCGACGGCCGAGGCCAAGGGGTGCATGAGTCCTCCGCTCGCTGGGCTGTCGGTCGGCACAACGCACGCGCTCGGGCGCCGATCCAACAGACGACGCGCCGCGCATGCGCCCCGGAGCGCGGTGACCGGTCGGCTACGTCTCGTGGATCGTCGCGCTCCGATCAGCGTCGACGGCGCGGCGCAGCTCGTCGAAGATCTCGGCGGCGTCGCGACGACGCGCCGCGGTGGGATCGGGAGCGCCGATGGAGCGGAGCAGGTCGCGGATCCCGTCCATCGCGCCGGCCCCATCGGGGGCCGCGTCGTGCGCGAGCCGGCGGTCCTGCACGAGGAGATCGCTCTCCGGCGCGGCGAGCAGTCCCTGGTGCGTCGCCCACAGCGCTCGGCGCCAGTCGTCGGCGGCCAGGGCGAGCTCGGTCACCTGGTGCGCGGCGTCGGCGGCCACCCGCTCGGCGCGCTCGACGTGGCGCTCGGCCTCGGCCCACTCGTAGCCGGACGGCATCGCAAAGGGTCGTCCACGCACCGCGGCGAGCGCGGCGGTGAGCGCTTGGGTGGCGCCGGGACCCGGTTCCTCGTGCGACGCGACGACCGCAGCCGCGAGGAGGTCCACGTCGGTGCACACCGACGGCGCCAGCCGACCGAGGTGCCCGTCGAGGCGGCCGAGGCGCGGGCTGCCGTCGCCGTCGGTGCCGAGGACGCGGCGGGTGGTCGACACCCGATTGCTCCACGTCTTGGCGCTCGGAGCTCGGTCGGGCCAGAGCGCGGCTCGGACGCGGCGTTCGTCGACGCCGTCCGGGTGCGAGGCCAGGTAGGCGACGAGCTCGAGGCTCTTGCCCGCCAGGGTGCCTTCGGCACCGCTCACCTCCACCGGTCCGAGCACCCGGACCACGACGCCTTGGGCAGCATCCCGTGCTCCAGCACGCGACGGGCGCGACGGCGCGGCTTCGCCATCGGCCTCACGCCGCCGCGGGCCATGAGCGGGCGCGCCCTCGGCCGGCACCGACGGGGCCGGGACGGTGACGGTGACGTCGCCGAGGAACGGCACCCGAACCTCACCGTCCTCGCACCACAGCCTCAAGTCGGCGTCCGGCCGCTCCCCGACCGCGACGAGGGTGTGGCCGGCGCCGGCTCCGGGCGGCACCGCGATCCCCGCGGCCGGCGGCCCCGACGCGACGGCGACGAAGAACGTGCCGACCGGCGACCCCGGCACCCGTCGGCGCCGGGGCGCGAGAGGAGCGGCGGCGCGCGGCTCCCCGCGGCGCGAGCGTCCTCCGAGCGAGTCGGCGAGCTCGGCCCGGTCCCCGGACTCGGCTCCGCCGCGGTCGAGCCGCGTCAGCTCGACCGCGCCCGCCCTCACCCTGGGCTCGAGCTGCCCCACGAGGTCCTCGAGGCGGTCGGCCGCGGCGGACAGATCCCCGGCCAGGGCGACGATTCGGAACGCACCCAGGTTCAGCCACAGCGTGCCGGTCGAGGTCCTCCCGAGCGCGACGACGACCGGACGCCAGGGCGTCGCGGGCTCGAGCGGATCCGCCACCCGGTCCCGGTCGGCCTCCCACACCCAGCCGGTCGGGCTTGACCGCCACGGCGACGGCGGTCGCGGCGTGGGACCGTCCCAGAACGCCTCCACCACTCGGTCACCG
>DASZJD010000045.1 GCA_035948415.1 Acidimicrobiia bacterium
GGCACCGGGACCGTCGACGTGACGGTCACCACCCCGGCCGGCACCAGCCCCGCCGGCAGCCAGGACCGGTTCAGCTACCAGGCCCCGGCGCCGTCGGTGGGTTCGCTGAACCCGACCTCGGGTCCCCAAGGGGGCGGCACCCAGGTGACGATCACCGGCTCGGGCTTCACCGGGGCGACCGCGGTGAACTTCGGGCCCAACGCGGCCAGCGGCTTCACCGTGAATTCCGACACCCAGGTCACCGCGACCTCGCCGGCTGGCACCGGGACCGTCGACGTGACGGTCACCACCCCGGCCGGCACCAGCCCCGCCGGCAGCCAGGACCAGTACGTGTACCGACCCGTTCCGCAGGTCACGGGCTGGACGTGCGCCATTGACCCGAACCACACCGGGTGCACAAACGTCAACGGCGGCGACACCATCGCTATCGCCGGCTCGGGCTTCACCGGGGCCACCGCGGTGAACTTCGGGTCCAACCCGGCCATCAGCTTCACGGTTGACTCCGACACCCAGATCACCGCGGTGACTCCTGGCCGCGGGACGGGACCGGGCATCGCCGACATCACCGTCACAACACCAGGAGGCACGAGCCCAACGAACGCCAACGACCAGTTCTCCTGGGACTGAGCCGCGCACAGGTGACCTGACTGCCTGAAGTTGGTACCGATCAGTTCAGCTACATCTAGGCCCGATGACGGCGGCGACTTAGGAGGTCTCGTATGAACGCAGTGGCGGAGAGCAATCCACGACTCGGTCGCGTGGGGGCGTGGATGGGCGTCGCGTTCGTGGTGCTGTTCGTGGCCGGCACCTTTGCCATTCCCATGCCGAGCGACAACAAGAAAACGGCGGAGTGGGCGAAGTGGTGGACCGACAGCGGCCATCGTGCGGGTGCGATCGTCGGCGCCTACCTGACGGTGCTCGGTGTGCTCGCGTTCATCTGGTTTGCGTCCAGCCTGCGGGATCGCTTCGGTGAAGGCGGCCGGCTCATGTTCACCTTCGGATCGATCTTTGCGGCGCTCGCACTGGTTTCGGTCATGGTGCGGGTGTCGATCCCGGGGGCGAAGCAGTTTGGGAGCACCCCGGTCCCGGCGGGCGGAGACCTCGCCCGACAGTTCGACCAGATCGGGTTTGCACTGTTGCTGGTCGCCGGAGCCTTGGCCGCGGGCCTCTTCGTCGGGATGGCGTCCCATCTTGCGCGCCGGAGCGGGACGCTCCCGGGATGGTTGACCATCGCGGGATACGTCGTAGCGGTGCTGCAACTGGTGGCCTCGTTCTTCTTTCCGTTCCTGCTGTTCCTGTTGTGGGTGCTAGTCGCGTCGATTGTGCTGCTGCGACGGGCGACGCGCGCGAAGACCACGGCGGCTGTATCGAGCGGATAATGCCCGACCAGCGCGGGTGGTGATCGCCCGCCAGTGTTCACCAATGCGAGCGGTGTCGCCGGGAAGCGCCAACACCTCAACCTGCTCGGCTTCGCCCTCGTCACCAACTCCCTGGCCCGATACCGAGCCCCGGCCCAAGCCGCCGCGTAGACCTTCCTACTCTTCCTGCCCCGCAGCAGCGCGCGCTCGGTTCGGCAACGCTCCCGGCGCGGTGCGCCACCAGTGCCGTGAACACCGTCCACCGGAGCAGTCTCGAGTGCTCGTCTCGGTCAGGAGAGGTTTTCTGCCACCATTTGTACAAACTTTCTGCCACCATTTCTACATATCCCGCCCAGGTAGCTCAGCGGACAGAGCAGCCGCCTCCTAAGCGGCAGGTCGTCGGTTCGAGTCCGACCCTGGGCGCGAGAGGTCCGCAAGTAGGGGGACCAGCGTGGTGTCTTCGGACTCGTGTGCCGGACGTGGCGTCGCTCGAGCGCCCGCGCGCCGCGGCGAGCCCGGGTGCCACGACACGACGAGCCGAGTGACCGAACCGAGAGCTGGAGGACGACGTGCTGAGCACGATGCAGGACTTCCCGTTGACCATCACGCACCTGTTCGACCATGGACGTCGGGTCCACGGTCAGAGCGAAGTTGTGACGTCACGTGCCGACGGGACCCGCAGGTCGTCTTTCGCCGAGATCGCGGATCGAGCTGATCGTCTAGCCGCTGCGCTCGAGCGGCTGGGCGTCGGCTCGGGCGACCGAGTGGGGACGTTCCTCTGGAACACCCACGAGCACCTCGAGGCCTACCTCGCCGTGCCCAGCATGGGCGCGGTGCTCCACACTCTCAACCTCCGCCTCTTTCCAGCGCAGCTCGCGCAGATCATCAACCACGCCGAGGACAAGGTGATCGTGGTCGACGACACCATCGTTCCGCTGCTCGCGGCGGCGGGCGAGCTGCGGACGGTGCAGCGTTTCATCGTGATCGGGGACGGCGACGCCAGCGCGCTCGGCGCGGTCGATCGTTACGAGGAGCTGCTCGCCGCCGAGGAGCCGGGGTACGCCTGGCCCGTGCTGGACGAACGCTCAGCAGCGGCCATGTGCTACACGAGCGGCACGACCGGGGCGCCGAAGGGCGTCGTGTACAGCCACCGTTCCACATTCCTGCACGCCTTCGGCTCCAGCCTTCCGGTCGGGCTCCCCGTCTCCGATCGGGACCGCGTGCTGGTCATCGTGCCGATGTTCCACGCCAACGCGTGGGGCATCCCGTATTCGGCGTGGATGCTCGGCGCCGACCTGATCTTCCCCGAGCGGTACGTGCAGGCGGAGCCGCTATGCGCGTTGATCGACGCCGAGCGCCCGACGGTCTCCGCCGGCGTGCCGACGGTGTGGAGCGACGTCCTCAACTACGGGGCGACGAATCCGGACGCGGACCTCTCGAGCCTGCGGCTGGTGACCGCGGGCGGCTCGGCGCCCCCTCGTGCGCTGATGGAGGACTTCCAGCTGCGATTCGGCGTGCGGATGATCCAGGGCTGGGGCATGACCGAGACGAGCCCCTGCTGCACGCTGTCCCACCCGCCGTGGCCGTTTGACGAGGACGACCTCGACTGGCGTACGAAGGCGGGGCGGGTCCTGCCCGGCGTCGAGCTGCGGATCGTCGCCGCTGACGGCACCGTCCTGCCCAACGACGGCGAGAGCCAAGGCGAGGTCGAGGTCCGCGGACCGTGGATCACCGGGTCCTACTACCGCGACCCTGCGCCGGAGAAGTTCGACGACGGCTGGCTCCGCACCGGCGACATCGGGACCCTCGACGAGGTCGGGTTCCTCGAGATCCGGGACCGCGTGAAGGACGTGATCAAGTCGGGCGGCGAGTGGATCTCGTCGGTCGAGCTCGAGAACGAGCTCATGGCGCATCCCGACGTCGTCGAGGCCGCCGTGGTCGCGGTCCCGGACCCCAAGTGGGAGGAGCGACCCCTCGCGGTCGTGGTCCGTCGCGCGGGGAGCGAGGTCTCCTCGGCCCAGCTGTGCGCCTTCCTCGAGCCGCGGGTCGCCCGCTGGTGGGTGCCCGAGCGGTGGGCGTTTGTCGCCGAGCTGCCGAAGACCGGTGTCGGGAAGTTCGACAAGAAGGAGCTTCGAGCGAGGTACCACGCCGGCGACCTCACGCCCGAGGCGGTTCCCGCCGTCGGCTCGTAGCGGTCGAGATCCGGTTTCCCACCCGCGACGCAACGAGCGGCGTCGATCGTCCGAGACCCGCGGTCTGGCGGCAAGTGGAGGGGCTCGTCGGCCTCGTTCAGGCGGTTGCCCGCCGACGGGCGGGGCGTCTTCGGATCAGTCGGTGAGCACGTTGGGTCGGGGCAGGCCCTGTGCCTCGCAGAGGAGGTAGTAGGCGGCGAGCGTCCCGGCCCCGTCGGTGACGCTCTCGACGTTGCCTTCGGCGTCAAGGTTCAGGTTGGCGCCGTACATGTGGAACCACACCCGGGTGTCGTCCTCGATGCAGGCCAGCGTGTGGACCGAGCCGGCGGGCTCGTAGAGGAAGGAGCCGGCCCGGTTCACGTACTCGTACTCCTTGTACTTCCAGGCTCCGGACCTCGTGTATCCCCAGACGGGGCCGGTGTGGCGATGCGTCTGCACCTCGAAGCCGGCCTGGAACACGTTCTCCACGATCCAGAGTCCCTCGCGCTCCTTGACCTGCAGCACCTTGAGCTTGTTGCCGTCGCCGATCTCGACGAAGGGCAGCTCGTCGGCGCCGACGTGCACCGCGGTGGGGGTGGGCTCGGTGATGGTCATGGACCCAGTGTGCCCGATCCGGGAACCGGGAGCCCATAGAGCCGGGCGGCGTTGCCGGCGAGGATCGCGGCCTTGCGGGGCTCGCCGAGGTCGTCGCGCTCGGCGAGCAACTTGACGCTGTGTGGGAAGGCGCAGTCCCAGTGGCAGTAGTCCGAGGCGTAGCAGACCACGTCGTCACCGACCGTGTCGCACACCCACGGCACCGAGCGCTCCTCGGGCTCGCACGACACGAACCCCCGTCCTCGGAAGTACGTCGACGGGGGACGATCGAGCTCGGGGGCCTGCTCGGGCAGCAGCTCCCAGTGCTCGTCGAGCCGCTCGAGCCAGAACGGCAGCCAGCCCGAGCCCGCCTCGAGGAACGCGACCCGGAGCTGCGGGAAGCGGGCGAGCACCCCGCCGACGGTGAAGCTGGTGAGCGCCAGCATCGCGCCCACGGGGTGGGTGATGGCGTGCTTGGCGAGGCGGGTGGTGAAGCGGTCGATCGCCACGGGCACCTGCCCCGGCGCCTGCCCGCCACCGTGGACGCACACCGGCACGCCGAGCCGCTCCGCCGTCGACCACACCACGTCGAACGCAGGGTCGTCGAGGTTGCGGTCCAGGATGTGCTGCGCCGTCACCATGCCGACGAAGCCGTGGTCGCGCACGCATCGCTCGAGCTCGTCGGCGGCCTGGGGCGGGTCGAGCATCGGCAGCTTGGCGACCAGCTTCAGGCGCTCGGGTGCGTGGGCGGCGTACTCGGCGCGAGCGTCGTTCAGCGTGCGGCAGAGCGCGGTCGCGAACTCGGGGTCGTGCAGCGCCCACTCCTCGCCGCTGCCGGGCGGGAACATGACGGCGACGTCGATGCCCTCGAGGTCCATGTCCTCGAGTCGGGCGGCCGGGTCGTACATGCCCGCCCGCATGTGGGGGTCGAAGTCGAGCTCGTCGTCGTCGTCCCACGTGGCGGCGCGCGGGTTCGCGTCGCTGAGCTGGAGGCCGCCGCCCGGGACGTCGCCGTAGGTCTGCTTCATCGACCGGACGTACGCCGCCATCTGGGTGCGGTACCGGTCGGGGATCCGGCGCCGCCACCGCGGCGGCTCGCCGCCGTGGCCGTCAGCGTCGACGACCGGGTAGCCGAACGATCCCACGATGCCATGATGACCCGTCCCCACCACGACCGGCGAGGCGACGGCGATGCGCGGCCATGGCTACTCGGTGGTCGACGTCCACCACCACGTCGGCGACGCGTTTGACGCCCGCCGGCTGTACGGGCTCCAGCCGACCCGCGACTCGACGATCGTCGGGCCCTCGTCCGACGAGGCGCCGCCGGGCGGTCCCGAGTCGACGGGGCGTGCGATCAGGGGCGCCAGCCGGCGGCCTTGCGCTCGGCGCAGGTCGGGCAGATCGGGTACCGGGCCGGGTCCCGGCTCGGCACCCACTTCTTCCCGCAGAGGGCCACGATCGCCTCGCCCGTCACGTACGCCCGGGCAATGTCCCCCTTCTTGGCGTAGTGCGCGAACCGGTCGTGGTCGCCGTCGTCGAGGATGGGACGCTCGGGCGCCTCGACCGGGGCCGGGGCCACCGTCTCGGTCGGCATCGACCGGATGGTACCGGCGGGCCCGGACCCGAGCGGTGCCGGCCGGCGGGCGGCCGCTCACGGGGTGCGCGCGCCGTCGATACGCTGCGCCCGATGCGTGGACTGCTCTACGGCGTTCGACCCGCGGCGTGGGAGCCGCCGGCGGGGGCGGAGGAGAACCCGCTCCTCCGGGGCCTCGCCCAGACGCCGATGCGGCTCACCGACCTCGACGACCCGAGCTTCCTGCTCCCCGACTGGGTGATCACGCGGCCCCGGCTCACCGGCATCTGCGGCTCCGACTCCAAGCAGGTGTTCATGGACTGGGGCGAGGTCCAGTCGCCGGACAACCCGATGAAGGCGTTCTTCTCGCTGCCCCAGGTCCTCGGCCACGAGGTCGTCGCCGACGTCACCGCGCTCGGACCGCGGGCCGAGGGCCTCGAGGTCGGTGACCGGGTTGTGCTGAACCCGTGGCTGTCGTGCGCGCCGCGAGGCGTCGACCCGGTGTGCCCAGCCTGCGAGCGCGGGGACTACAGCCTCTGCTGGAGCTTCGCGGTCGGGCCGATCGCGCCCGGGATCCACACCGGCACGTCCCGCGACGCCAGCGGCGGCTACGCGACGCTCATGCCCGCGCACGACTCGATGCTCTTCAAGGTGCCCGACGAGGTGCCCGACGAGCTGGCCGTGTTCGCCGACCCGTTCGCGGTGAGCCTCCACGCGGTGACGCGACACCCGCCCCCGCCCGACGGCCGGGTGATGGTGTACGGCGCGGGTGCCCTCGGCACGTGCGCGACGGCGATCCTGCGGGCCCTGCACCCCGACGTCGAGGTCCTCGTCGTCGCCCGCTTCGAGAGCCAGGCCGCGCTGGCGCGGTCGTTCGGGGCCACCGTGATCGGGCACGAGCCCACCCTGGCCGTCATCGAGGAGGCGGCGGCCTGGTCCGGCGGTGTCCTGCAGCCCGCCGACGGGCTGCCCATGGCGTTCCCCGGCGCCATCGACGTCGTGTACGACACCATCGGCAAGCGCGAGACCTTCGAGGTGGGCGCTCGGGTGATGCGGGCTCGGGGCACCATCGTGAAGGCCGGCGTGCACGGCCCGACGTTCTGGGAGGACACCCCGCTGTACTTCAAGGAGGTGTCGCTCGTCGGCTCGAACGCCTTCGGCTACGAGGAGATCGACGGCGTCCGCCAGCACGGGATCGCCCACTACCTCGACCTGGTGCGCGACGGGCGGGTCGACCTGACCGGGATGCTCACTCACACGTTCGCGCTTGGCGACTGGCGCGACGCGTTCGTCGCCCTCGCCACCCAGGACCGCTCGGGGGCGATCAAGGTCGCGTTCGACCAGCGCGACGGGACGTAGCCGGTGCCCGACGACCACCTCACCGTCGCCACGCCGGACGGCGCCATGGACGTGTACGAGGCGCGGCCCGAGGATGAGGCCCGCGGGGCGGTGGTGGTGATCCAGGAGGCGTTCGGGGTGAACCGGCACATCGAGGACGTGACGCGGCGGTTCGCCGCCACCGGGTACCACGCCGTCGCTCCTGCGGTCTTCCACCGCGCCGGGGGCGGCACCATCGACGACTACGACAACCTCGACTTCGCCAAGATGCTCGCCCTGTTCGAGGGCGTCACCGACGACTCCGTGCTCATGGACGTCGACGCCGCCCTCGGCGTCGTCCGTGACGCCGGCTTCTCGGACGCCCGGATCGGCGTGACCGGGTTCTGCTTTGGCGGCCGCGCCGCCTTCCTCGTCTCGGCGCGCCGGGCGCTCGGCGCCGGCGTCAGCTTCTACGGCGGCGGCATCGTGTCCGCCGGTCACCTCCCCTTCCCGCCGCTCATCGAGGAGGCGGGGAGGCTCCGGACGCCGTGGCTCGGGCTGTTCGGGGACCAGGACACCAGCATCCCGGTCGAGGACGTCGAGCGCCTGCGGGAGGCCGTGCGCGCGTCCCCGGTCGACACCGACATCGTCCGCTACCCGGACGCCGGGCACGGCTTCCACTGCGACGCGCGGGCCAGCTATCACGAGGCCTCGGCCCGCGACGCGTGGGCTCGGGCCCTGGCCTGGTTCGACGCCCACCTGCGCTGACGGGCCCTCGCTGCTGGCCGGACCCGGGCTTGGCTACAGAGCGCGCGATCGGCCACACTGCGAGTGACTAACGGCGGGGCCGCTCCGACGAGGGAGGCTGGGTGAGCGCACGGCGCGTGACCGCCCCTGCGCCCCGCGACGTCGATGTCCACGAGCTCACGCTCGAGGCCCGGTGGGCCGCCCGGTGGCAGGGATGGGCCGACTGGCCCCTCACGGCCCCGATCGTCGCCCTCGCCGGCCTGGCCGTGGCGCTCGACGTCGCCGCGGCCTGGACCGGGACGACGCTCGGCTCGGTCGGGCCGGTGGAGGTCTCGCCCGCCCTCCCGCTCGCCGCCGCCCTGGTCGCGAGCCTCGGGGTCGCGCGCCTCGGCGCGAGCCGCCGCTCGCTGCTCGCCTGGCGAGAGCTGGCGGTGGGGCTCGGCGCAGTCGTGGCCCTGGCGACCCTCGGCTACGCCCTCCTGCTCGCCCGACCCGCCGAGGCCGCGGGGCTCCTCGTGGCCGCGCTCGGCGAGGAGCTCGTGTACCGGCTGGCCGCCGTCCTCGTCGTCGGCGCGCTGTGCGCGCGGCTGCTCCGCCGCGACTGGCGGACGCCGCGGGCGTGGGGCGCCGCGCCGGGCCTGGTCGCGCTCGGCGTCGGCGCGCTGCTCTTCTCGGTGCTGCCGGGCCACGTCGTCCAGATGACGAACCTGGCCCGCACGGTGCCGTTCGCCAGCCTCGCGCTCCTGCTCGGGTACACCGTCCTGCGGACCGGCGCCGTGTGGCCCGCCGTGCTCGTGCACGCGCTCCTGAACCTGACCACGATGGCCGCCTGGCGCGGCGCCAGCCCCGCCGGCGTGCGCCTGGCGATCGCCGCCACCGCGCTCGGGGCGCTGGTGGCGGCGGCCGACATCGCCGGTCGGCGGCTCGGGGTCCGACGGCGGGTGCCAAGCGTGATCGACCTCTCCGGCCTCCGGCCGGACTGACGCCGCCGTACGCTGCCGCGTAGCGGAGACCGCGCCGCTCGAGCGACGAGTCCGCGGGCGCGTGGCGGGCCGGGGGGCAGGGACGGCATCGACGACGACGGAGCAGTTTCGAGGAGCGCACCACGCGCTCGCCCCCGGCTGCGTGACCATCCGTGGCTCGTCGTCGCGACCGCCGGCCTGAGCGCGCTCGAAGCCGGCGTCGTCGCCGCCACCGGCGCGCCCGGCGCGGCCGCGCTCGCGCCCCAAGCCGCCGCTCCCACCCCGTTCGACGTGTTCCACGACCTGCGGTGGCTGCTCGTGTACCACCATTCGTGGGCGACGTTCGCGCTCGAGGCGCTGGCCCTGCTCGCGGTGCGCAGCGTGGTCGTGACCGTCCTCGTGCGGTCGGCCTGGCCCGAGTTCGTCGTCCGGCCGCCGTGGCCGGACGAGCTGCGCCGGACCGCCGGCTTCGTCGCCCTCGTGGCCGTGCTGCTCCTGCCGGTCGCGGTGCTCGCCTTCGGCATGGCCGTCGTCGCGCTGTCGTGGCTCTTCTTCGTGACCGTGCCCGTCGTGCTGATGGCGGCGCTGCTCGTCCACCGCGGCGCCGTGTCGCCGGCGTGGTGGCGCGACCGTCCCACCGTCGAGACGGTGTGGGTCCTGTTGGTCGCCTTCGTCGCGCTGACCGCCGCCGGCGCCGTGCTCGACGCCGCGCCCGTGGCCGCACGGGTGCCGCTCGCCGGGCTCGCGGGGCTCGCCGACGCCTGGTGCTGGCTGCGCCTCGTCCACGCCGTCGCCGGCGCCCGGCCGCCGGAGCGACGCCGCCGCCCGTTCGTCGTCGTCGCCCTCGCGGGGTTGGTCGCGCTCGTGGTCGGGGGCACAGCCGCCGGCTTCGTGGTGTCCGTCGCCGTCGAGGCCGACCGCAGCCCCGTCCCGCCGGTCGCTCGGCAGGCCACGGGCACGCCGGTCCTGATCGTGAAGGGCTTCAACTCGCAGTGGGACGGCGTGACGCGCCGGTGGGTGCGCGGGAAGCACCGCATCCGCCGGTTCTCGTATCGGGGCCTCGATACTCGCGGGCAGCCGCGCCCCTACGCCCGCGGCGACACGCACCAGTCCGTCCGCGACCTCGCGCTCGAGCTCGGCCGGCAGGTCGACGCCTTCCACGCCGTGACGCACGAGCCGGTCGGCATCGTGGCCGAGAGCGAGGGCGCGCTCGTCGCGCTGGCGTACGTGGCCGCCGCCGCCCACGCGCCGGTGCAGGCGGTCGTGGCCCTGAGCCCGCTGCTGACGCCGGGTCGCGTCTTCTACCCGCCCGTCGGCACCTCGGGGTGGGGGACCGCGGCCGGGAGCGTCCTCGACGGGCTGGCCCGCGCCCTCAGCGTCGTCGGGCCGGTCGACGTCACCGCCGACACGGCGCTCTTCCGGTCCTTCGCCGACGAAGGCCCGGCGCTGCAGGGACTGGTGCGCTGCGCCACACCCGGCCGGCGCGAGTTCGCCGTCCTGTCGCTCGACGCGGGCGTCACCGCGCCCGGCCCGGTGACGGTCGGGATCCCGCACGCCGTCGTGCCCGCGTTCCACGGCGGGCTCCTCGGCGACCACACCACCGCGGCGCTGATCGGCGACATCCTCGACGGCCGGCCGGCGGCGGGCTCCGGCTTCTGGCGCGGGGCGAGCGACGTCGTCGGCGCGCTCGGCTCGGCGTGGCAGGCGCCGGGCCTCGGTCGCGGCCTCGAGCCCGCGTGGCGCACGCTGCCCGACCCGGGCGACTGCGACGCCGTGCGCGCCGCGATCCGGCGCTGGATCGGGCCGGTCGCCTCGCCGGGATGAGCGGAGGCGAAGGTCAGAAGGAGGCGGAGGTCAGAAGAGGAAGCGGCTCAGCGCCTCGACCACGCAGGCCGGCTTCTCGCCGCCCTCGATCTCGACCGTGTTGCGCGTGGTGACCTGCACCCCGCCCGGGACGTCCTGGACGTCGATGATCTCGGCGCCCACCCGGATGCGGGACCCGACGAGCACCGGCGCCGGGAACCGGACCTTGTTTGCCCCGTAGTTGAGGCCCATCGTCGCCGACGGGACGCGCAGGAGGCCGGGCAGGAACTGGTTCGTGATCGACAGGGTCAGGTAGCCGTGCGCGATCGCCGTCCCGAACGGGCCGTGCTTCGCCCGTTCGGGGTCGACGTGGATCCACTGGTGGTCGCCCGTCGCGTCGGCGAAGCGGTCGACGCGCTCCTGGGTGATCTCGACCCAGTCTCCGAACCCGAGATGGGTTCCGACGGCGCGGTGCAGCCCCTCGGGGGAATCGAACTCCACGGGTAGTGGGTCAGTTTAGACCCGGCGCAGCGGTGTGCTGCTGGGCCCTACCGGCCCGGAGGATGTTGCGGGCGGCGTTGGTGTCGGCGTGGGCGAGATGACCGCACGCCTGGCACTCGAACACGGCGCCGCGCCGGTTCCCGGCTGAGACGTGCCCGCAGTGGGCGCAGGTTCGGCTGGTGTTGTGGGGGTCGACTGCGATGACGGTCCGACCGGCGCTCTCAGCCTTGTAGGCGATCATCGCGAGCAGGCGTCCCCACCCGGCGTCGTGGATACGACGGTTCAGAACAGTCTTGGCCGCGGCCCCGTTGGGCTGGTAGCCGCCAGCGGGGTCCGGCTTGGGCTTGGGGCGACGGACCAGGTTCGACACCACCAGGGCCTCATGCGCGATCAGGTCGTGGTCGTCGACGAGGCGGCGGGAGAGCTTGTGCAGCGCGTCGGTGCGGCGGTTGCGGATGTGGCGGTGCGCTTCGGCGACGCGTTCGGCGGCCCGCCGCCGATGCCTCGAGCCGCGTTGCTTGGTGGCCAGGGCTCGCTGGGCCGACGCGAGCTGGGCGGCGGCGCGGCGAGAAGGGCGGTCATTGGCCAGCAGGTCCCCGTCACTAGTGGCCACCAGCACCGTGACGCCCAGGTCGATGCCGACCTGGCGGCCCGTCGCCGGGAGCGGTTCGGCGGGCACGTCCACACAGCGGATGGTGACCCACCAGCGTCGACCCTCGCGCCGCACTGTGATCGCCTTCGCCGTGCCCTTGAGAGGCCGGTGCAGCCGCACCTTGAGCGCGCCGACCCCGTGCAGGTGGAGACGCCGGGCCGCCTTGTCGAGCCGCCATCCGTTTCGGTCCTCCCACTGCAGCGAGTCCCAGCGGCTCAGCGGCCGGAACCGTGGGTATCCCGGCCGCTGCCCAGCCTTGGCGCGCCGATAGAACGCGGCGAAGGCCCAGTCCAGGCGGCGCAGCGTCCCCCGACACACCGTCACCCCGGCCGCCAGCACCTCCGGGCGCACCGCCCGCAACCCGGTTAGCGTGCGGCACTGCTCCACATAGGAGACCGAGCGGTGCTCCCAGCGCCACGCCCCTCGACGCTCCTCCAGGGCCGCGTTGTACAGCTCGCACTGCAGGCCCAGCAGCCCGACCAGGGCCGACTCCTGGCGGGCCGTTGGGCTCAACTTGTAGCGGAACGAACGGCAGCGACCAACCGCCACGACTACAAAGACCAACCACGACACCCAATGTGACCCGCTACCTGGAGTTGCGCTTCTCGGCCGCCGACGAGGCCTTCCGTTGCGAGGCGCGCGACTGGCTCGCCGACCGGCTCTCGGGGGAGTTCGCGGCCGTGCGCGGCCGGGGCGGACCCGGCGACGAGCACCAGCTGTTCGAGGAGCGGGCGGCGTGGGAGCGGGCCCTCGGAGCGGCGGGCTGGATCGGCATCGGCTGGCCGCGCGAGTACGGCGGCGGCGGGCGGTCCCTCACCCAGCAGGTCATCTTCTTCGAGGAGTACGCGCGCGCCCAGGGACCCGGCCGGGTCGGGATCGTCGGCGAGGGGCTCCTCGGCCCCACGCTCATCCACTTCGGCAGCGACGACCAGCGGCGACGGTTCCTCCCCGGGATCCTGGCCGGCACCGAGATCTGGTGCCAGGGCTACTCGGAGCCGAACGCCGGCTCCGACCTCGCCAACGTCCAGACCCGAGCCGAGCGGGACGGCGACGAGTGGGTGGTGAGCGGCCAGAAGGTGTGGACGTCGCTCGCCCACTGGGCCGACTGGTGCTTCGTCCTCTGCCGCACCGACCGCGACGCGCCGCCGCACCGCGGCATCTCGTACCTGTTGGTGCCGATGCGCCAGCCCGGGGTCGACATCCGCCCCATCGCGCAGCTCACCGGGACCTCCGAGTTCAACGAGGTGTTCTTCGACCGCGCCCGCACCGACCAGGCCAACGTGGTCGGCGCCGTCGACGACGGCTGGAAGGTCGCCATGGGGACCCTGGCCTTCGAGCGGGGCGCGTCGACGCTCGGCCAGCAGCTCAGCTTCGAGAACGAGCTAGCCGACATCCTCGGGCTGGCCCAGAAGCGCGGGCGAGGCGACGACCCGAACCTCCGCCAGCGGCTCGCAGACGCCTGGATCCGGCTGCGGATCATGCGGTTCAACGCGTTACGGTCGCTCACCGCCCTCGAGCGCGGCGAGATGACGACGCTGACGAGCGTCCACAAGCTCTACTGGGCCACGCTGCACCGGGACCTCGGCGAGCTGGCGATGGCCGTGCTCGGCGCCGACGGCGCGGTCGTCGACGCCGGGCCGTACGAGCTGGCGCCGTCGCAGCGACTGTTCCTCTACAGCCGGGCCGACACCATCTACGGCGGCTCGAACCAGATCCAGCGCAACGTCATCGGCGAGCGCGCGCTCGGGCTACCGCGGGAGCCCCGATGACGGGAGCGCCCGCCTACCCGGACGCGCACGGCCTGCTCACCGGGCGGGTGGTCGTCGTCACCGCGGCCGCGGGCACGGGCATCGGGTTCGCCACCGCCCGGCGGTGCGCCGAGGAGGGCGCGACGGTCGTGCTGTCCGACCATCACGCCCGCCGCCTCGACGAGGCCGCCGACGCGCTCGCGGCGGCGCAGGGTCGCCGGCCCCTCGCCGTGGTGTGCGACGTGACCCGGGAGGACGACGTGCAGCGCCTGCTGTCGGCGGCGGTCGGCGAGCACGGCGGCGTCGACGTGATGGTGAACAACGCCGGCCTCGGCGGGACCACCGAGCTCGTCGACATGACCGACGAGCAGTGGCGGGTCGTCCTCGACGTCACCCTGGACGGCACGTTCCGGTGCACGCGCGCCGCGCTGCGGCACATGCTGCCGCGCCAGCGGGGCGTGATCGTGAACAACGCCTCGGTCCTGGGCTGGCGGGCCCAGGTCGGCCAAGCCCACTACGCCGCCGCGAAGGCCGGGGTGATGGCGCTCACGCGCTGCGCCGCGGTCGAGGCGGCCCCCCACGGCGTGCGGGTCAACGCGGTGGCGCCGAGCCTGGCCACCCACCCCTTCCTGTCGAAGGTGATCAGCGAGGCGGTGCTCGCCGAGCTCGCCGACCGCGAGGCCTTCGGCCGGGGCGCGGAGCCCTGGGAGGTCGCCAACGTCATCGTGTTCCTCGCCAGCGACTACGCCTCCTACATGACCGGTGAGGTGGTGTCGGTGAGCGCCCAGCATCCGTAGACGCGCCTCGGCCCTCGCCACCACACTGCTCCCATGGCCGACTGGCTCGTACCGCTCTCGCGTCGGACGAACTTCATCGACCGATCCGGCGCCACGCTGACCCCGCGGTTCGAGGTCGTGCGCAACGCGGCGCTGGCCGGCGAGCTGGCGTCGGTCGACGTCGAGGTGCGCGGGGCCTTGGCCGACGCCGAGCCGGGCGACACGGTCTGGGTGCTGTGGTCCGAGCACGACGTGGGCGTGATGGCGGTCGGACAGGTCCGCCGTCGGCACGCCCGCCACGGTGGGGCCCCCGAGCTCTCGGTCGCGCTCGACAAGGCCCGCACCCGTCTCCTCGTGGTCGACCCGATGCCGACGGTGTTCGTGCGACGGTGGATCCCAGACCTGCGCGGCGGCTCCCGCCTCGACCACCGACCCCGCGCCTACGAGGTCATCCAGTCGTGGGAGCAGGAGCGCGGGGCGCGCGACGACGACCTCCTGCGCCCGTTGGGGCTCCAGAGCTGGCGCGCCCGAGCCGGGCGGGGCACCGGCGACCGGCCCGTCGACGACCCCGCGCTGGCCTCGGTCGTCCCGTTCCTGCGGTCGCAGGACTTCGCCGTCGGCGTCGTCGCGAGGGACGGCGGCACCCGGCTGGTGGCGCGGCGCAGCCGCGACCTGCTCGTGATCCACGCCGTCGCCGTCGATCGCGACCGGGCGGCCACGTACCAGGGCTTCGGGCTGGTCCGGGCCCACCGCTGGTCGATCGAGCGCACCCACGCCGACCTCCACGTGCGGGCGTGGCCCTGGCTCGTGTACGCGGCCAAGCCGGCGGCGGAGCTCATCGCCTTCCTCGAGGACGAGGGCGTGCTCGTCACGTGGCGTCAGGCCAGCGGCCAGGTCGAGATGAGCGACCGGTCGAAGCAGCGCTGGTACCGGGACCTCGGCGTGCGCTGATCAGCCGCCGGGGTTCGCGGCCCGCAGGTACGCCGGCCACTCGCCGCCGCCGTGCACCACGACCTGCTCGCCGGTGATGTACCGGCTCAGCGGCGACGCCAGGAGCAGGCAGACGTCGCCGACGTCGGCCGGCGTCGCCATCCGGCCCGCGGGCACGGTGGCGCCGACCGCGGCCACGCCGGCGTCGTCGCCGTAGTAGAGGTGCGCGGCCTCGGTCTCGACCAGGCCCACGGTCACGCAGACGACCCGGACCGCGGGCGCGAACTCGAGGCCGAGGGTCTGGGTCAGGTTGATGAGCCCGGCTTTCGCCGCGCCGTACGCGGCGGTGCCCGGCGAGGGCCGCAGGCCGCTGACGCTCGAGATGTTCACGATCACGCCGCCCTCGGGCTGGTCCCGCATGACGGCGTAGGCCCGCTGCGCGAAGACGAGCGGGGCCACGAGGTTCAGCGTGACGATGGCGCTGGTGAACTTCGGGGAGACGGTCGCGGTGTCGGACGGAGGCGCGCCGCCGGCGTTGTTCACGAGCACGTCGAGGCGGCCGAACCGCTCGGTCGTGAACGCCATCACGGCGTCGATCTGCTCCGGGTCGCGCACGTCGGCGGCGACGAAGGCCGCGGTGCGGCCGCCGGCGGTCGGGAGCGCGTCGGGCTCGTGCCGACAGCAGATCACGACGTCGGCGCCCGCGGCGAGGAACTGCTCGGTGATGCCCCGCCCGACGCCACGGCAGCCGCCGGTGACGATGACCACCGTGCCGGTGAAGTCGAGACCGTCGCGCCGCGAGCCGTCGGTCACGGTCCCGACCGTAGTTGAGGGGGTCTCCGATACGCTCGGGAGCCGTGATCCGCTCCGAGGTCCGCGACCACGTCGCCGAGGTCGTGATCGACAACCCGCCGGTGAACGCGCTCCCGGTGAAGGGCTGGTTCGAGCTCGCCGACACCATCCGCGCCCACGGCCGGGATCCCGACGTGCGGGCCCTCATCGTGGCGGCGAACCCCGAGCTGCGGGCGTTCCAGGCCGGCGTCGACATCAAGGAGCTGGCCGCCGACCCGACGAAGCAGTCGCTGATCGAGGTCAACCGGGGCTGCTGGGAGACCTTCGCCGCCGTCTACGACTGCGAGGTGCCGGTGATCGCGGCCGTGCACGGCTACTGCCTCGGCGGGGGCGTGGGCATCGCGGGGAACGCCGACATCGTGGTGGCCGCCGACGACGCCACCTTCGGGCTCCCGGAGGTCGACCGCGGCGCGCTCGGGGTCGCGACGCACCTGGCCCGGCTCGTGCCGTACCACAAGATGCGGGCCATGTTCCTCACCGGCGCCACCATCTCCGCCGGCGAGCTCCTCGCCTTCGGGACCGTCGAGCGGGTCGTCCCGCGCGCCGAGCTCCTCGACGCCGCCCGCGAGCTGGCGCAGGTGATCGCGGCGAAGAGCCCGCTCGTCATCCGGGCGGCCAAGGAATCGCTGAACGCGATCGACCCGGTCGACGTGAAGCGCTCCTACCGGTTCGAGCAGGGGTTCACCTTCGAGGTGAACCTCTGGGGCGACTCCGACGAGCTGCGGCAGGCGTTCGTCGAGAAGCGCGACGCCGACGTGGGCGACGCCGGGGACACGCGGTCGTGAAGCCGCGCGTCCCGGTCGTCGACGGGCTGTTCACCGACGGCGACGGCGGGCCGCGCCTGCTCGGCGGCCGGTGCCCGCGCTGCGGGGCCTGGTTCTTCCCGAAGCAGTGGTCGTTCTGTCGGAACCCCCACTGCGACGGCGGCCCGCTCGACGACGCGCCGCTGTCCGCGCGCGGCCGGCTGTGGTCGTGGACCGACAACCGGTACGCACCGCCGCCGCCCTACCCGGCGCGAGAGCCGTTCGAGCCGTACGGCGTCGCCGCGGTCGAGCTCGACGCCGAGCGCATGCTCGTGCTCGGCCAGCTGGCCGCCGGCACCGACGTCGCCACCCTCAGCGTCGGCCAGGCGATGGAGCTGGTCGTGGAGCCGCTGTTCGAGGACGAGGAGTCGGTGCGGACGGTCTGGAAGTGGCGCCCCGAGGGGTCGACCCGATGAGCGACGTGCGGATCCTCGGCGTCGGCATGCACCCGTGGGGGAAGTGGGGCCGCAGCTTCGCCGAGTACGGCGTCGTCGCGGCCCGGGCCGCGCTCGCCGACGCCGGCCTGGTGCCCGCCGACGTGCAGTACCTCGCCGCCGGCACGACGATGCGCAACGGCTACCCCGGCTACGTCGCCGGCTCCACGCTGGCCCAGGCGCTCGGCTGGTCGGGGATCCCGGTGTCGTCGAGCTACGCCGCCTGCGCGTCGGGCGCGGTGGCGCTCGACGCCGCCCGGGCCCGTCTCCTCGCCGGGAAGGCCGACGTCGCCCTCGTCGTCGGCGCCGACACCGCGCCGAAGGGCTTCTTCGGCCCGCTGCCGGGGGAGCGTCCCGAGGACCCGGACTGGCTGCGCTTCCGCCTGCTCGGCGCCACGAACCCCACGTACTTCGGGCTCTACGCCCGTCGGCGCATGGAGCGGTACGGGGCGACGCCGAAGGACTTCGCGGCAGTGAAGGTGAAGAACAGCCGCCACGGCGCCTCGAACCCGAACGCCCGCTACCGCAAGGTGTTCACCGAGGACGAGATCGCCGAGTCGCCGGTCGTCGCCGACCCGCTGCGGCTCGTCGACATCTGCGCCACGAGCGACGGCGCCGCCGCGGTGGTGCTGGCCAGCCCGGACTTCGCCGCCCGGCGCGACGAGCAAGCCCGCCAGCTCGCGGTGACGGCGGTGTCGACGGTCACGCCGACGTACCCGAACACCGCCCTCGACCTGCCCGACATCGCCACCGACTCCGGGGTCGGCGCGCCGCCACCGCCGCGACCGTTCCGGGACTCGATCGCGCACGCCGCCTACGAGGAGGCCGGCGTGGCGCCGGACGACCTGAGCTGCGCCGAGGTGTACGACCTGTCGACCGCGCTCGAGCTCGACTGGTACGAGAACATCGGGCTGTGCGGGCCCGGCGAGGCCGAGGCGCTCCTCCACGCCGGCGCCACCACCCTCGGCGGCCGGGTGCCGGTGAACCCGAGCGGCGGCCTGGCGTGCTTCGGCGAGGCCATCCCGGCGCAGGCGCTGGCCCAGGTGTGCGAGCTGGCGACCCAGCTGCGCGGCGAGGCGGGGGAGCGGCAGGTCGACGGCGCCCGCGTCGGGCTGGCGATCAACCAGGGCCTGTTCGGCCACGGCTCCTGCGTGATCGTGACGCGGTGACTCAGCCGAGCGGGCCGATGAGGGTGGTGGCCAGCTCGTCGAACGCCCGCCGGTAGGCGTCCGGCTCGGTCTCCCAGACCGCCACGACCCATCGGGAGACGCCGAGGTCGGCGTACTGGGCGACGCGCTCGGGCCTCGTCCCGCCGCTGTAGGTGAGCTCGATCGCGTCCGGGTCCCGCCCGGCGTCACGGGCCGCGCCGCGCATCTGCTCGAGGCGCGCCGAGAAGTCGTCCGGGCGGAGACCGATCGGGAAGTAGCCGTCGCCAAGGCGCCCCGCCCGCCGGGCCGCGGCGCCGCTGTGGCCACCGACGAGGATGGGCACGCCGCCGGCCTGGGCCGGCTTCGGGTTGCACTTGGCCCGGTCGAAGTGGGTGAAGACGCCGTGGTACGTCGGCTCGGGCTCTCGCCAGAGGACGCGCATCGCCTCGATGTACTCGTCGGTGCGCGCGCCGCGGTCGTCGAAGCTCGTACCGACCGCCTCCGCCTCCTCGCGCAGCCAGCCGACGCCGACGCCGAGGCGCAGACGTCCCCCCGAGAGCCGGTCGACGGTCGCGCACTCCTTCGCGCAGACGACCGGGCTGCGCTGCGGGAGGATCAGCACCCCGGTGCCGAGCCGGAGCGTGCGCGTCACCCCGGCCAGGAAGGCGAGGAGCCCGAGCGGGTCGGGCACGTCGTCGTCCTCGATCCCGATGCGCCCCTCGGGGTTGTACGGGTACCGCGACGTGTACCCGGCGGGGATCACCGCGTGCTCGAACACCCACAGCGATTCGAACCCGGCGTCCTCGGCCGCCCGCGCGTACGCCGCCACTGCGTCCGGGGACGACAGGAACCCGTCCTGGCACGGCGGCATGACCCCGAAGCGCACGGGCGCCGACGCTACCGGCCATGGCTGGGCCGGCGCGCCGGCCACTCGCTACCGTCCGGGGGTGGGCGTCGACGCCGTCGCGGCCGTACCCGGGCGGGGACGGATCGTCCGCCGCGCCGTCCTGCTCGTCGGCGCGCTCGTCGCCCTCTACCTGTTCATCCCGACGCTCGGCCAGGTGCTGTCGGCGTGGCCCCGGCTGGCCCACCTGAACCTGCTCTGGCTCGCGGTCGCGGTCGGCGCCGAGGCCGGGAGCTTCGTGTGCGTGTGGTGGCTGCTCGCGTTGGCGCTGCGCGCCTCCTCGTGGTTCGCGATCGCCACCTCGCAGCTGGCCGGCAACGCGCTGAGCCGCGCCGTGCCGGCGGGCGCGGCCGCCGGCGCCGCCCTCCAGTACCGGATGCTCGCCGCGTCGGGCATCGACGCCACCGCCGCCGGTTCGGCGCTGACCGCGGTCACCCTCATGCAGCTGGCCACGCTGGCGGCGATCCCGGTGCTCGGCCTGCTCCTCTCGCTGACGGGCCGGCCACTGAACCACGGCCTCCAAGCGGCGGCGTGGGTCGGCCTCGGCGCCTTCGTCGCCCTGGTGGTCGTCGGCGCGGTGCTGTCCAGCTCGGACCGGGCGGTGGCGTGGATCGGTGCTGCGATCCAGTGGGTGCGCAACCGCGCCCGCCGGCGCCACCCGCCGCTCACCGGCCTGCCGGACGAGCTGCTCGCCGAGCGCGACATGGTCCGGCGGGCCCTCGGCCGGCGCTGGGGCTCGGCGCTGCTGGCCTCGGTCGGCAAGTGGGCCTTCGACTACTTCGCGCTGCTGGCGTGCCTCGCCGCGGTCGGCGCGCAGCCCGACCCCGGGCTGGTGCTCCTGGCGTACGCGGCCGGCGCGGTGCTCGTCATGATCCCGATCACGCCGGGCGGCCTCGGCTTCGTGGAGGCGGGCCTCACCGGGGTGCTGACCATCGCCGGCGTCGCGCCGGGCGACGCCGTCCTCGCCACCCTGGCCTACCGCATGGTGTCGTTCTGGCTGCCGCTGCCGACCGGGCTCGGCGCCTACGCCGTGTTCCGGCACCGGATCCGCCGGCCGCTGCCGGCGGCGTGAACCCGACCGGCTGAACCTCGAGGCCTCGGGATCGACGGCGCCGGCCTCATCGCAGCCACCGGACGCCGGCGGGGCCGGCGACGACGACCGCGCTCGTCAGCCCGAGGAAGAGGCCGTGGGCGACGACGCCGGCCCGGGCGGCCAGCTCGCCCGCGAGCCCGAACGGGTCGTCGATGGGCCCGAACGAGGCGTCGAGGACGAGGTTGCCCTGGTCGGTCCGGAAGGGCTCGCCGTCCGACGCGGTGCGCACCGTCACCACAGCGCCCAGCGACTCGAGGAAGCGCGCCTGCGACGCCCAGCCGAGCTCGAGCACCTCGAGGGGGACCGGCCGCCGGGTGCCGAGCCGCGGGGAGAGCTTCGTCTCGTCGACGACGATGAGCTCGCGTCGGCTCGCCTGGGCGACGATCTTCTCGCGCAGGTGCGCGCCGCCGCCGCCCTTGATGAGGTTCAGGTCCGGGTCGACCTCGTCGGCGCCGTCGATGGTCAGGTCGAGCTCGCGGGGGAGCTCGGCGGGGAGCAGCGGGATCCCGAGCTGCTCGGCCTCGCGCTGGGTCTCCTCCGAGGTCGCGAAGCCGACGAGGTCGCGCAGCGTGCCGTCGGCCAGCCGCGCCCCGACCCGACGGGTGGCGAAGATGGCGGTGCTGCCGGTCCCGAGGCCCACCGCCATGCCGGACTGCACCTCGTCGGCCGCGGTCTCCGCAGCCTGGCGCTTCCAGCCCGCCTGCGGGTCGGTCACGCCGGCGACCCTAGTGGGACCTCCCGGGTACTGTCCGCGGCGGATGGGTATCCGGATTGAGCGGGTCGTCGACCACGTGGCCGAGGTGGTGCTCGACGTCCCGCCGGTGAACGCGCTCGGTGGCGCGGACTTCCACGAGCTGGCCCGGGTCGTCACCGGGCTCGGTCGCGACGCGTCGGTGCGGGCGTTGCTGCTGCGCTCGGCGGTCGAGCGCGGCTTCGCCGCCGGCGTCGACGTGCGCGAGCTGACCGACGGCGGGCCCCAGGCCGTGGTGGCGGTGACGCGCGGGTGCGCGGCGGCCTACGGCGCCGTCGACGAGTGCGACGTCCCCGTGGTCGCGGCCGTCCACGGCTTCTGCCTCGCCACCGGCGTCGGCCTCGTCGGCGGCGCCGACGTGATCGTGGCCGCCGAGGACGCCACCTTCGGGCTGCCGGAGGTCGACGCCGGCGGCCTCGGGACCGTCACGCAGCTGTCTCGCCTCGTCCCGGAGAAGAAGGCCCGGTGGCTCGCCTACTCCGGCGCCCGGGTCGGCGCCGCCGACCTGCGGTGTTGGGGCGCCGTCGAGCGGGTCGTCGCCCGGGCGCAGCTGCTCGACGAGGCGCGCGCCGCCGCCGCGGCGCTGGCGGCGAAGCACCCGCGCACCCTCCGAGCGGCCCGCGCCTCGCTGCACGCCATCGACCCCGTCGACGCCCGCCGCTCCTTCCGGCGCGAGATGGGCCGGATCTTCGAGCTGAACCTCACCGCGGCGCCCGGCCCGGCCCGGTCCGCGCTGCTCTCGGCGCGTCGATGAGCGCGGACAAGCGCCTCACCGAGGAGGACGTCGTCGCCGAGCTGCGCGACGGGATGACGATCGGGATCGGCGGGTGGGGCTCGCGCCGCAAGCCGATGTCGATCGTGCGGGCCATCCTCCGCTCCGGGCTCTCCGATCTCACCGTCGTCAGCTACGGCGGGCCCGACGTCGGCATGCTCTGCGCCGCCGGCAAGGCCCGCAAGGTCGTGTACGGCTTCGTGTCCCTCGACTCGATCCCACTCGAGCCGCATTTCCGGGCCGCGCGCCAGGGCGGCACCATCGAGGCGATGGAGCTCGACGAGGGGATGCTCCAGTGGGGCCTGCGCGCGGCGGCGATGCGGGTCTCGTTCCTGCCCTGCCGGGCCGGGCTCGGGTCGGCGATCCTCGAGATCAACCCCGACCTGCGCACGATCGTGTCGCCCTACGGGGGCGAGGAGCTGGTCGCCATGCCCGCCCTCCCGCTCGACGTCGCGCTGCTCCACGCCAACCGGGCCGACCGTCGCGGCAACGCCCAGTACCTGGGGCCGGACTGGTACTTCGACGACGTGTTCGCCATGGCCGCACAGCGGACCTTCGTGTCGTGCGAGCGCGTCGTCGAGCCGGGGGCGATGCTCGCCGAGGGATCCGAGCAGACGATCAAGGTGAGCCGCCTGTGGACCGACGGCGTCGTCGAGGCGCCCTTCGGCGCCCACTTCACCCACTGCGTCCCCGACTACCCGCGGGACGAGGCGGTCCAGCGCGACTACGCGGCGTCGGCCGCGGACGCAGCGGCCTGGTCGGGGTTCCGCGCCCGGTGGGTCGACCTCCCGGAGGCCGACTACCGGCGTCTCGCCGAGGCGTCCCTGGACCGCGTGTCGTGACCGCCACCCTCGCCGAGGTGTGCGTCGTCGCCTGCGCCGAGGCCTTCCGCGGCGACGGCGAGATCCTTGCCAGCCCTATCGGGGTCATCCCCACCCTCGGCGCCCGCCTCGCCGCCCTCACCTTCGAGCCCGACCTCGTCTACACCGACGGGGACGCGCTCGCGCTGGCGGCGCCGGTCCGACTCGGCGACCCCGCGGCGCCGAAGGTCGTCGAGGCCTGGCTCCCGTTCGGGCGGATGTTCGACGTCGTGTGGTCCGGCCGCCGGCACGTGATGATGGGCGCGACCCAGATCGACCGGTACGGTAACCAGAACATCGCCTGCATCGGCCCGTGGGCCCGGCCGAAGGCGCAGCTGCTCGGTGTGCGCGGCGCCCCGGGCAACACCGTCAACGACCCGACCAGCTACTGGGTCCCAAGCCACTCGCAGCGCGTGTTCGTGCCCGCCGTCGACTGCGTGTCCGGGGTCGGCTACGACCGAGCCGCGGCCGCGGGCCCGAGCGCCACCGTCTTCCACGAGATCCGCCGCGTGATCTCGAACCTCGGCGTCTTCGACTTCGACACCGCCGACCACGCCATGCGGATCCGGTCGCTGCACCCGGGCGTGACCGTCAGCGCCGTGCGTGAGGCCACCGGCTTCGAGCTCGCGGTGCCGGCCCTGGTCCCGACCACGCGAGCGCCGACCGACGAGGACCTCCGCCTGCTCCACGAGGTGCTCGACCCGGCGGGGCAGCGCGAGGGCGAGGTGAAAGCCTGATGCACCCGACCCTGCACACCGCCCTCTGCGACCTGTGCGGCATCCGGGTCCCGATCGTCCAGACCGGCATGGGCTGGGTCGCCGGCCCCCGCCTCGCCGCCGCCACCGCCAACGCCGGCGGGCTCGGGATCCTCGCCGCCGGGACGATGGACTACGAGCAGCTGCGCGCCGCCATCGCCGAGACCCGCGACCGCACCGACGCGCCGTTCGGCGTGAACCTGCGCTCCGACGCGCCCGACGCGGCCGAGCGCTGCGAGCTGCTGATCCGCGAGGGCGTGCGCGTCGCGTCGTTCGCGCTAGCGCCGGACCCCAGGCTCATCGAGCGCCTGAAGTCGGCGGGCGTCGTGGTGATGCCGTCGGTGGGCGCCAAGCGGCACGCCGAGAAGGTGGTGGCCTGGGGCGCCGACGCGGTGCTGGTCCAGGGCGGCGAGGGGGGCGGCCATACCGGGCCCGTCCCCACGTCGCTGCTGCTCCCGCAGGTGGTCGACACGGTGGACGTGCCCGTGGTCGCGGCCGGCGGGTTCTTCGACGGTCGGGGCCTCGTCGCCGCGCTCGCCTACGGCGCCGCCGGCATCGCCATGGGCACCCGGTTCCTGCTGACCCAGGACAGCCCGGTGCCGGCGGCGGTGAAGGACGTGTACCGGTCGAAGGCGGTGACCGACACCCTCGTCACCACCCAGGTCGACGGGGTCCCGCACCGGGTGCTGCGCACCGACTTCACCGAGCGGCTCCACCGCGCCGGTCCTGTGATCGGCCTGCCCCGCGCCCTCCGCAACGCGGCGCGCTTCCGGCGGCTGTCCGGGCTGCGGTGGCGCGACCTCCTGCGCGAGGGACGAGCCATGCGCACCGCCCAGGAGCTCACGTGGAGCCAGGTCCTGATGGCCGCGAACACGCCGATGCTGCTGAAGGCGGCGATGGTCGACGGCCGCCCCGACCTCGGCGTGATGTCGAGCGGCCAGGTCGTCGGCCTCCTCGACGACCTCCCCACGGTGGCCGAGCTCATCGACCGCATCCTCGAGGAGGCCGAGGCGACGCTGAAGCGGCTCGGCGCGTGACCGCCACGATCGCCGCCGACGCGCTCGTCGAGCCGGGCTGGGGCGCGGTGGCGGACGCCTTCCGCGCCAACTTCGACCACGGCGAGGTCGGCGCCGCCTGCGCCGTGCACCACGACGGGCGCCTGACCGTCGACCTCTGGGGCGGGCTCGCCGACCGCGACGCCGGCCGGCCCTGGTCGCGGGACACGATCGTGATCGTCTTCTCGAGCACGAAGGGGGTCACCGCGATCGCCGCCAACCTCCTCATCGACGCCGGCCGGCTCGACCCCGACGCGCCCGTCGCCCGCTACTGGCCCGAGTTCGCGGCGAGCGGCAAGGCCGGCGTCACCGTCGCCATGGCGCTCTCGCACCGGGCCGGGCTGGCGGCCGTCGACGCCGACCTCACGATCGACGACCTCGTGGCTTGGGACCCGGTGGTGGACGCGATCGCGGCCCAGGCACCGAACTGGGAGCCGGGCACCGCCCACGGCTACCACTCGCGCACCTTCGGGTGGATCGTGGGCGAGCTGATCCGGCGCGTGACGGGGCGGATGCCCGGCGCCTTCGTGGCCGAGGAGCTGGCCCGCCCCCTCGGCCTCGACTTCTTCCTCGGCCTCCCCGAATCCGAGGACCGCCGCGTCGCCACCCTGTACCCGGCGCCGGAGGCCGCCGCCCTCGACGAGCTCGCGGCCGCCGACCCGACGACCCTGTTCGCGCGGGTCCTGACCGGTCCGTCGAACCTGCTCCACTACGACGAGCAGTGGAACACCCGCCGGCTGCGCGGCGCCCAGCTGCCGTCGTCGAACGGCCACGGCGACGCCCGGTCCCTCGCCCGCCTCTACGCCGCCTGCCTCGGCCCCGTCGACGGGGTGCGGGTGCTGAGCGACGCCGCGCTCGACCGCGCCACCGCGGTCCAGGCCGAGGGGCCGGACCTCGTCCTCGGCCAGCCGCTCACCTTCGGCCTCGGGTTCTCGTTGCCGCCCACGCTCGGGCCCGCGGCGGGGCCGCGCTCGTTCGGCCATGCCGGCGCCGGCGGCTCGCTCGCCTACGCCGACCGCGACCGCGGCCTGGGCTTCGGGTACGTCATGAACCGGATGCGGCTCGGGCGGCCCGAGGACGACCAGCGGGCGGCCCGGCTCAGCGCGGCCGCGGCCGCGTGCGCCGAATGAACGCGGCGACGGGCCGTCCGGAGCGCGCGACGATGCCGCGATGGGGCTGAGCGCCGAGGACGCGCGCGCCGTCTTCGACCGGCGCCGCGAGGCCTGGCTCGCCGAGGACGTCGCCGCCTACCTCGACTGCTGGGTCGACGACCTCGTGCTCGAGACGCCGGGACGGGTGGTGCGGGGGCGGGCCGACTACGAGACCATGGTCCGCGGCTCGCTCCGATGGGCCCGCCCGCGCGCCTTCAAGGTTCACCACCTCGCCGCCGACGGCGACGTCGTGCTGGCCGACTGGACCATCACCGTCGAGCGCCGGGCCGACGGGCAGGCGGTGACGTGGCGGGGGATGAGCGCCTGCGAGCTGCGTGACGGCCGGATCGTGTGGTGGCGCGAGTACTACCAGGACCCGGCCGCCCTCGCTCGCGCCGCCCGCGGGTAGCGTCGCCCGCCCCCATGGACCTCACGTTCACCGCCGCCGAGGAGGCGTTCCGGGCCGAGTGCCGGGCCTGGCTGGGCGAGCACGTCCCGGTCGGGCTCCCCTCGGGCGACACCCGGGAGGGCTTCGCCGCCCACCTCGAGTGGGAGCGGGCCCTCTTCGACGCCCGGTTCGCGGTCGTGTCGTGGCCGGTCGAGTACGGCGGGCGCGACGCGTCGCCGATGGAGTGGCTGATCTTCGAGGAGGAGTACTACCGGGCCGGCGGGCCGCAGCGGGTCACCCAGAACGGCATCTTCCTGCTGGCGCCGACCGTCTTCGAGTTCGGCACGAGGGCCCAGCAGGACCGCATCCTGCCCCGCATGGCCGCGGCCGAGGACCTCTGGTGCCAGGGCTGGTCGGAGCCGAACGCCGGCAGCGACCTGGCCGGGATCCAGAGCCGGGCCGAGCGCGACGAGGCCGCCGGGGGCTGGCGCCTGTCGGGGCAGAAGACCTGGACCACCCGGGGCGCCTTCTGCACCCACCTCTTCGGGCTGTTCCGCAGCGACCCGGCCGCGGCCCGGCACCGCGGCCTCACCTACTTCCTCGTGCCCCTCGACGCCCCCGGCGTCACCGTGCGCGGCTTCGGCCGCCTCGACGGCGACGAGGGCTTCGCCGAGGTGTTCCTCGACGACGTGCTCGTCCCCGACGACGACGTCCTCGGCGCCGTCCACGAGGGCTGGCGGGTGGCGATGGCCACCACGAGCGCGGAGCGGGGCCTGACGCTGCGCAGCCCCGGCCGGTTCCTCGCCGGCGCCGACCGCCTGCTCGAGCTCTGGCGGGAGCGGGGCGGCGACGCCGACGCCGCGCTCGGCGACGCCGTGGTCCAGGCCTGGATCGACGCCGACGCCTACCGGTGGCAGACGTTCTGGACCGTGACGAGGATGACCGCGGGCGAGCCGCTCGGCGCCGAGCCGAGCCTCACGAAGGTGTTCTGGAGCGAGCTCGACGTCCGGCTCCACGAGCACGCGCTCGCCCTCCTCGGCGCCGACGCCGAACTCACCGACGACGGGCCCTGGATGAAGGGCTACGAGTTCGCGCTGTCGGGGCCGATCTACGCCGGCACCAACGAGATCCAGCGCAACGTGATCGCCGAGCGCGTGCTCGGGCTCCCACGCCGCTGACCCGACGGTGCGATTCGCGTTCACCGACGACCAGCTCGCCTTCCGCGACGCCGCGCGCGACCTGCTCGAGCGGGAGTGCCCGCCGGCGGTGGTGCGGGCGGCGTGGACGAGCCCGACCGGGCGCGCCCCGGGCGCCTGGGCCCGCCTGGCCGAGATGGGGGTGCTCGGCGCGCTGGCGCCCGCGGCCGCGGGCGGGCTCGGGCTCACCGTCGTCGACCTCGTGCTCGTCCTCGAGGAGACGGGCTACGCCGCCCTCCCGGAGCCGGTCGTCGAGCACGCCGCCGTGGCGGTGCCGCTGCTCCCGGACCCCGCCGCCGCCGCGGCCGGCCGCCGCACCGCGACCGCGGCGGTCGGGCCCGACCCGCGCGCGGTGTGGGCCGACACCGCCGACCTCGTCGTCGTCGGCGACGGCGCCCGCTGGCGGGTCGTGGACCGGGCCGCGCTGACGCTCGACGCCCACGCCTCCGTCGACGGGGCGCGCCGCCTGTTCGCGCTCGGGCCGACGCCCGACGACGCGCCCGTGGTCACCGACGAGCACGCCTTCGACCGGGGCGCGCTCGGGTTCGCGGCCCAGCTCGTGGGGCTGGCCCGCCGGATGCTCGACCTGACCGTCGGCTACGTGACCGAGCGGCACCAGTTCGGCGTGCCGGTCGGCTCGTTCCAGGCCGTGCAGCACCAGCTCGCCGACGCCCGCGTGGCCCTCGAGTTCGCCCGCCCCCTCGTCTACCGGGCCGCCTGGTCGCTCGCCCACCAGGACCCGGCAGCGGCGGTCCACGTGTCGATGGCGAAGGCCCAGGCCGCCGGCGCCGCCCACCGGGCCGGGCGCGCCGCCCTCCAGTGCCACGGCGCCATCGGCTACTCCTACGAGTACGACCTGCACCTGTTCCTGAAGCGGGCCTGGGCGCTCGCCGTCGCCTGGGGCGACCCCCGCTGGCACCGGGCCCGGGTGCGGCGCGCGATCCTGTGAGCACGCGACCGTCCGGGAGTCCCCATGCCTGAGGCCTATCTCGTCGACGCCGTCCGCACCCCGGTCGGCAAGCGGGGCGGCGGCCTGGCCGCGGTGCACCCGGCCGACCTCGGCGCCCACGTCATCCGGGCCCTCGTCGAGCGCAGCGACCTCGACCCGGCGGCGGTGGAGGACGTGTTCTTCGGCTGCGTCGACCAGCTGGGTCCCCAGGCCGGCGACATCGCGCGCACCTGCTGGCTGGCCGCGGGCTACCCCGAGGAGGTCCCGGGCACCACCATCGACCGCCAGTGCGGTTCGTCCCAGCAGGCCCTGCACTTCGCGGCCCAGGCCGTGCTGAGCGGCACGAACGACGTGATCGTCGCCGGCGGGGTCCAGAACATGAGCATGATCCCGATCGCCGCCGCCCTGACCGCGGCGGAGCCGTTCGGGTTCGCCGACCCGTTCTCCGGCTCGGTCGGCTGGGTCGCCCGCTACGGCACCCAGGAGGTCTCCCAGTTCCGGGGGGCCGAGCTCATCGCCGAGAAGTGGGGCATCAGCCGCGCCGAGATGGAGGCGTTCGCGCTCGAGAGCCACGAGCGGGCGGTCCGGGCCCAGGACGAGGGGCGTTTCGACCGGGAGATCGTGGCCCTCGACGGCGTGGCCGCCGACGAGGGGCCGCGACGGGGCACCTCGCTCGAGCAGATGGCGAAGCTCCCCGCCCTGACCGAGGGCGGCCGGCTCACGGCGGCGGTGTCGTCGCAGATCTCGGACGCCGCCAGCGCGGTGCTGGTGATGTCCGAGCGGGCCGTCCGCGACCACGGCCTCACCCCTCGGGCCCGGGTGCACCACCTCTCGGTGCGGGGCGCCGACCCGATCTTCATGCTCACGGCGCCGATCAACGCCACCGCGTTCGCGCTCGAGCGGACGGGCCTGTCCCTCGCCGACATCGACCTGGTCGAGATCAACGAGGCGTTCGCGTCCGTGGTGCTGGCGTGGCAGCGCGAGACCGGCGCCGACCTCGAGCGGGTCAACGTGAACGGCGGCGCCATCGCGCTCGGGCACCCGCTCGGCGCCACCGGGACGCGGCTCATGGCCACGCTGCTGAACGAGCTCGAGCGCCGCGGCGGGCGCTACGGCCTCCAGACCATGTGCGAGGGCGGCGGGCAGGCCAACGTGACGATCATCGAGCGGCTGTGAGGGCGGCCGCCCGCGGCACGATCGCCGCGTAGGCGTCCAGCACCGGCAGCACGCGCGCCGCCGGCGCCGAGGGCAGCCGCAGCACGACCTCGTCGATGCCGAGCGAGGCGTAGTACTCGAGCTTCCCCTCGTCGGGGACGGTCCCGAACGGCACCACGCGCACCTCGGCCGGGTCTCGACCCGCGGCGTCGCAGGCCGCGCGCAGGGCCGGGATGGCCTCCCGGACCCCGGCCCCCCCGATCGGGAGCCAGCCGTCGGCGTACTCGGCGACGTGCGCGAACAGGGTCGGGCCCGCCGCGCCCCCCACGAGGACCGGCGGGCCGCCGGCCTGGCGGGGCTTCGGCCACGACCAGCTGGGCTCGAAGGCGACGTGCTCGCCGTCGAAGCCGGCCACGTCGGCGCGCCACAGCGCCCGCATGGCGAGGACGTGCTCGCGCGCCACGGCCCGACGCGCCGCCGGGTCGACGCCGTGGTCGGCCATCTCCTCCCGGTTCCACCCGAACCCGACGCCGAGCTCGAGCCGGCCGTCGGAGAGCCAGTCGAGGGTGGCCGCGGCCTTGGCCGTGACGATCGGCTCCCGCTGCGCCACGAGGCAGATGCCGGTGCCGAGGCGGATCGTGTCGGTGACGGCGGCGGCCGCGGCCAGGACCACGAACGGGTCGACGGTCCGGCGGTACTCCTCGGCGAGCTCGGCCTCGCCGGTGGGCGGCGGCGTGCGCCGGCTGGTCGGGATGTGGGTGTGCTCGGGCAGGAACACCGACGTGAGGCCGCGCGCCTCGGCCGCTCGCGCCAGGTCCGGCACCGTCATCGTGAGGTCGGTCGCGAACATCGTGACCCCGAGCCGCACGGCGGTACCGTACCCGCCGCCATGGGGATCTGTGACGGGCGAATCGCGGTCGTGACCGGCGCCGGGCGCGGCCTCGGCCGCGCGCACGCGCTCGAGCTGGCGCGGCAGGGCGCGCGCGTGGTCGTCAACGACCTCGGCGTGGCGCTCGACGGCCGCGGCCGCGACGCCGCGACCGCCCAGGCCGTCGTCGACGAGATCACCGCGCTCGGGGGCGAGGCGGTCGCCAACGGCGACGACGTCGCCGATTGGGACGGCGCCGCGTCGCTCGTGCGCGCCGCCCTCGACACCTACGGCGGGCTCGACGTGCTCGTCAACAACGCCGGGTTCACGCGGGACCGCATGGTGGTGAGCGGCACCGAGGACGAGTGGGACGCGGTGGTGCGGGTCCACCTGAAGGGGCACTACGCGCCGACGCGGCACGCCAGCGGCTACTGGCGCGACCGGTCGAAGGCGGGCGAGCCGGTCGACGCGCGCGTCGTGAACACCAGCAGCGGGGCCGGCCTGCTCGGCAGCGTCGGCCAGGCCGCGTACAGCGCCGCCAAGGCCGGGATCGCCATCCTCACGATCGTCGAGGCGACCGAGCTGGCACGCTACGGCGTCACCGCCAACGCCCTCGCCCCGTCGGCGCGCACCCGGATGACCGAGGAGGCCTTCGCCGACGCCATGACCCGGCCCGAGTCCGGGTTCGACGCCATGGACCCGGCCAACGTGGCGCCGCTCGTGGCCTGGCTGGCGAGCGAGGAGTCGGGCGACGTGACCGGCCAGGTCTTCGAGGTCGAGGGCGGGCGGGTCAGCGTCGCCGAGCGGTGGCACCACGGCCCGGCCCGCCGGCGGGGGTCCCGCTGGGAGCCGGACGAGCTGGGGCCGGTGATCCGCGAGCTCCTCGGCGAGCTCCGCCCCCCCGACCCCGTGTACGGGACCCCCTAAGACGGCGCCAGCTCGACGATCGTGGCGACGGGCAGGGCCTGCCGGCCCGTGACCCGCAGGCCCGCCCGCGCGAACAGGGCGTCGAACTCGGCCCGGGTGCGCTCGCGCCCGGCGCCGGTATCCACGAGCATCTCGAGGTCCACCGCCTTGGCCGGGTGCCACCCGCGGTGCCGCGGCAGCTCCTGCTCGACGACGAGCACCCGCCCGCCCGGCGCCAGCGCCCGGCGGACGTTGCCGAGGATGCGCACGCACGAGTCGTCGTCCCAGTCGTGGACGACGGCCTGGAGGACGTAGCGGTCCCGAGCCTCGGGCACCGACGAGAAGAAGTCGCCGCCGACGACCTCGACCCGGTCGGCGACCCCGGCCGCCTCGAGCACCGGCCCGGCGCCGGCCACCACCTCGGGCAGGTCGAACAGCGTCCCGCGCACCCCCGGGTGCGCGGCGAGGACCCCGGCCAGCAGGGTGCCGGTGCCGCCGCCGACGTCGCACACGTCCCGACAGGTCGCGAAGTCGGGACGCGCCGCCAGCGCCTCGAGCTGCAGCCGCGACACCGCCGCCATCGCGGCGGCGAACAGCGTCCCGGCCTCCGGGTCGTGCTCGGTGAGCTGCTCCCAGAACGGCCGGCCGAAGGCGACGGCCGCGGCCGAGTCGCCGGTGCGCACGGCGTGGCCGAGCCGGGCCCAGAGGGCCAGGTGCCAGGGGGACCCGAAGAACCGGGCCCACGCCGACAGCGAGCCGGGGTGGGAGGACGCCAGCAGCGCCGACGCCCGGTTGTTCGCCCAGCGGCCGTCGCCGCGGCGGCGGAAGACACCCCGGGCGACGAGGTACCGCAGGAGGCGGGCGAGGGCGTCGGCCTCGGCGCCGGCCGTCGCGGCCAGCTCCGTCGTCGTGGCGGGCCCGCGCGCGAGCGCGTCGGCGACGCCGAGCTCGGCCGCGGTGGCGAGCGCGGCGGTGTCGAGGACGCCGAGGGTCCGCTCCATGACGAGGAGCTCTGGCGGCCCGAGGGCGTCGCGGAGGCGGGTCAGCCCGTTCCGGGCCGCGAAGACCGGCCGCAGCACCCACGCCGGCGGCAGGCGCCGCGGCATCGCCTACACGCGCTCGACGACCATCGCCATGCCCTGGCCGCCGCCGACGCACATGGTCTCGAGCCCGTAGCGGCCGCCGCGGTCCTCGAGCCCGTTCAGCAGCGTGGCCATGATCCGCGCCCCGGTCATCCCGAACGGGTGCCCGAGGGCGATGGCCCCGCCGTGCACGTTCAGCCGCTCCCACGGCACGCCGAGGTGCCGCGCCGACGGGATGACCTGGGCCGCGAACGCCTCGTTGATCTCGACCAGGTCGATCTGGTCGATCTGGAGGCCGGCCCGGGCCAGCGCCTGGCGGCTGGCCTCGATCGGGCCGAGCCCCATGATCTCGGGGTCGAGCGCGGTGACGCCGGACGAGATGACCCGCGCCCGCGGCGTGATCCCGAGCCGCTCGGCGCGGGTGTCGCTCATCACGATCGTGGCGGCGGCGCCGTCGTTGAGCGGGCACGAGTTGCCGGCGGTGACCGTCCCGTCGGGGCGGAACGCCGGCTTCAGCTGCGACAGCTTCTCGAGCGTGGTGTCGGGCCGGGGGCCGTCGTCGAGGGCGACGAGCCGCCCGTCCGGCACCGTGACCGGCGTGATCTCCCGCTCGAAGAACCCGTTCTTCTGCGCCTCGACCGCCCGCTGCTGGGACAGGAGCGCGAACTCGTCCATCTCCTCGCGCGTCACTCGCTCGCGCTCGGCGACGTTCTCGGCCGTCTGGCCCATGGCGATGTACACGTCGGGGAGGCCGGCCGGCGGCTCCCAGGGCCCCTGGCCGCCCTCAGTTCGGGTGGCGGTGCGGGCCTCGGCGTCGGCGAAGGCGGCGTTGTGGGTACCGGGAAGCCCGTCGGACATCCCCCTGGCGAAGCGGCTCACCGTCTCGACCCCACCGGCCACGAACACGTCGCCTTCGCCGGCCTTGATGGCGTGGGCGGCCATGCGAATCGTCTGGAGGGACGACGAGCAGTAGCGGTTGACGGTGGTGCCGGGGACGTCAGGGAGCCCAGCCAGGATGGCGGCGACCCGGGCCACGTTGTACCCGGACTCGCCCCCGGGCTGGCCGCAGCCCCAGATGACGTCTTCGACCGTCTGGCGATCGAGTTGGGGCAGCTTGTCGAGCACGGCCGTGATGATGGTGGCGCTCAGGTCGTCGGGTCGGAAATCGACCAACGAGCCCTTGTTGGCCCGTCCGATCGGCGAGCGGGCAGTGGCGACGATCACGGCTTCGGCCATCGAGGGTCCTCCGTACGGTTCGGGGCGGCCCGGTCACGCTACCGGCGGCGGCCGAACCCGACCACCCGGTCGCCTCGTACGGCCACACCCTCGGCCCGCAACCGCCGCCCCTGCTCGGGCTCGTGGCCGGGGGCCAACCGCCCGTCGCTCTTGACGACCCGCCACCACGGCAGCCCGTCGGAGCGGCTGAGCACGCGCCCGACGGCCCGGGCCGCTCCGGGCGCGCCGGCCTCGATCGCCACCTCGCCGTAGCTCACGACCTCGCCGCGCTCGAGGGCCTTGACCACGGCCTCGACCCGGACGGCGAGGGAGGCGCGGTCACCCGCCGGCTCGCTCATGCCACCGCCGACGTGACGCCCCTGCCGGGAACGCTGAACACGCGGGCCACGCTCACGAGTAGGGGCGCACCCTGGAGGTAGATGCCGGCCAGCCACCAGGGCACGTGGTACACGTCTGGATGGGTGTAGTGGAACGCGCCCGTCCCGGCCAATGTCCCCTCGTAGAGCACGCCGCCGCCGGCGAGCAGCAGGCTGGCGACGAGCAGCGGCCACCGATCGGACCGGGTGACGATCCGCCCGGTCCAGGCCACGGCCAGCACCGACGCCACCAGCACGGCGTGGTGGGCACCGAACACGCCGGTGGCGCCGTAGGCAACCAGGAACCAGGCCGCTTGACCGGCGACCTCCGTCGGGTCCGGCCGGGGCGAGTGGCGGGCGGAGACCCGGGCGACCGGCACGGACGCGGCCACCATCAGGCAAACGGCCACGCCGAACTGCGGGGCGACCCACCACGCTTGTCCGGCCAACCACGGGTGGGCATAGGTCAGCACTGACGATCGGACGTGGATCTGATCACAGGCCGCGCCGCCCACGGCCCCGGCCACAGCCAGACCCAGCCACCTCCGCATCGACGGCGACCGTACCCGGGACGGTGGCCGACAGGGCGAGCCCAGAGACCGGCAACGCCGCTGTGGCCCACGCCGCCTCAGAACCCGCCTCAGAACAGTGACCCTCCGGCCCCTGGAGTCCTATCCGGCGGCGCGACGGGCCGGCGCCTGTACGGTGGATGCCCGAATCCTGATGACGGCCGTACTGCGAGCGCACGCCGCGCTCCGAGAAGCGGGCCTCACCTACGTCGGACGACCCACCCGGGCCGTCAACTCGACGAACGAGGTCTGGTTCGCGGGGCCCTACGTGCTCCGGATCAACCCCCACCCGGAGTCCCGGGTGCTCGACCACGAACGCGTCGTGCTCGAGGCGCTGACCGACCAGGTGCCCGCCCCCCAAGTCATCGCCTATGGCGAGGCGACGTTCGGCGAGTGGCTGGTGATCACCCGGGTCGCCGGTCAGGAGATGAGCCGGATCTGGCCGGCCATGTCCAACGACACCCGCAAGGCGGCCGTCACCGCCCTCGGCCTGGCCCTGCGCCAGCTCCACCGGCTGGACACCGCCGGCACCGGCATTGCCGAACTCGGACCCTCTTCGGCGACCTCGCCGGATTGCCCCCATCAACTTCCTGCCGAGCGACTTCTCGAGGTCCTGGCCGAGGCGGCACAGCTGCCCTACGTCGACCGGGCCGTCATGGGCGGCGCCATGGACATGGTCCTGTCGACCGGCAGCGCTCTCGACGACGGGGCCGACTCCTTCATCCACGGGGACCTCCACTTCGAGAACGTGTTGGTCGACGACGGCGCCGACGTCACGGGCATCGTCGACTTCGAATGGGCCCGACCGGGACCGGCCGACCTCGACCTCGACGTCTTGTTGCACTCCCTCGCCGACCCGGCCCTGCACGTCGCCACCGACTACGACACCCTCCCCCGCCGGCGGGACTTCGAGCACGTGACCGCCTGGCTCCGCCACGCCTACCCCGACCTGTTCGCCCATCCCCGCCTGGTCGAGCGTCTGACCCTGTACCGGCTCTCCTACGACACCCGGGCCCTGCTCCAGCAACCGCCCGACCGTCCGGCCGACGGGCTGTCGACCCACCACCCGTACCGCCGGCTGAGGCGAGTCGTCGAAGGCCGCAGCAACCTGGCCTGGATCCTGACCGGCTGAGCC
>DASZJD010000046.1 GCA_035948415.1 Acidimicrobiia bacterium
TTGGCCGCCTGTTCGGCGACGCGGGCGAACCCGTGCACAACATCTTTTCCTATCTGGGCGTGGCTGATCTCGCGGCCGCCGCTGTCCGGGCGGATCGGCGGGACGAGGGCCGGGACGCGCTCGACCGCACCCTCGGCCGCCTCGACGGAACGGCCTCGGCCCGGCTCGAGCAGCTCATCGCCCGCGCCCGCGGCATCCTCGCCGGCCCGGACGGGGCCGAAGCCCACTTCGGCACGGCGCTCGCCGACCCCGCCGGGGACCAGTGGCCCTTCGAGTGGGCCCAGCTCCGCCTCGACTACGGCGAATGGCTGCGGCGCCGCCGCCGGATCAACGACGCCAAACCCGTCCTGACCGACGCCCTGGAAACCTTCCAGCGGCTCGGGGCCCGGTCCTGGGCGCAGCGCGCCCAGGCCGAGCTCAGAGCGTCCGGGGTGGCCGTCACCGGCGCGCCCGCCGAACCCGACGCCCTCGGGGAACTCACCCCCCAGCAACGCCAGATCGTCCGCCTGGCCAGCGACGGCCTGACCGACCGCGAGATCGCCGACCGGCTGTTCCTGTCCCCGCGCACGGTCAGCTCGCACCTGTACCGGTCCTTTCCCAAGCTCGGGGTCGCCAGCCGCCACCAGCTACGCGACGTGATCACCCGCGCCGGCACGCCAGCTAATTGACTGGGAGCACCTCGAACGCCGGGTGTTTGGGGGCGATGGCCCGGATCTGGTCGTCGCTTGAGTCTGGCCCGGTGCCCTCGAAGAAGATCCCGACCTCTGCCTTCCATCTTCTGAGGTAGGCGCGCAGGACCGGTACCTTCTCATCGTCGGAGAGCTCCCGGCCGCGGAAGCCCTCCGTGCGCCTGCCCACGCGCAGCTCGCCGGTGCCGGCGGCGCGCAGGTTGCGCACCCACTGGCTTTCGCCGCGGGGTGCGACCAGGTAACGGCGGCCGTCGTGGGTGAGCAGGTTCACCGGCGTGGTCCGCCACTGTCCGCTCGTCCGGCCCTTCACGGCCAGGACCCGCGAGCCGAGAACGCTGATGCCTTGCTGGGTAAGGAAGGCCACCAGCCGATTGAAAACGTTGCGCGTGAACCAGCCGGGCGGACGGTAGTAATCGGGCATGCTGCCAGCGTAGCCAAGCAAGCGCCGGGCCACTCGCGCACGACTCGTCCCGGTCACGGGCAGGCGAGGAAGAGCCGCTCCTCCGTGGCCAGGTGGGGCGCCCACTCGAGGCGGCCCGCGCCTGCGAAGCGGAGGTACGCGCGGAGCGCGTCGCGCATCGCGTCGACGAACCCGTCGGCGCGGCGCGGCGCGAAGCCGTCCTCCCACCAGACGTTGAGCACCTCCACGCGGGCTCGGTCCCGGTCGATCCGCGGTTCGATCCGGGCGACGAAGCGGTCCCCGAAACAGATCGGGAGCACGTACCAGCCCCAACGGCGCTTGGCCGCCGGGAAAAAGCCCTCCCATACATAGTCGAAGCCGAACAGGTTCGCCACGAGGGAGTTGTCCCACAGTAGCGAGTCGAACGGGGCGATGAACGCGGCGGAGGGCGCCGGCTCCGGCGGCGCCTGCAGCAGCGCGAGCTCCTGGGCCAGGACGAAGCGCTTGCCGCGCACGCCCTCGACCTCGACGGGCACGAGCGCGCCGAGCTCGACCAGCTCCTCGCGCAGCTCGTTGCGCCCCGGCCGCCCCGGGGCCGACTCCGGATTGGCGATGCGGTCGAACGTGCCGCCGGCGCCGCCGGCGCCGAGCAGCCCGTGGGCGCGGTACCGGGACAAGAGCTTGTGCCGGAGCTGCTCGCGCACCGGCACCTCGTGCGCGAGCAGCTCGGCCGGGAGCAGCCGTTCGAGGAGGTCGTAGTACCGGCGGTTGCCCTCGCGCCGGGCCAGGCCGATCGCGCCCGTGACGGTGTACGCCTCGAGCACGGCGCGCACGACGTTCTCCGGCATCCCGAACCAGTCCTTCGGCGCTCCGTGCTCGGGCTCGAAGTCGAGCGCCGACAGCGCGCCCTCCGCGCGGATCCGCCCGATTACGCGCTCGGCCACGACCGCGTTCTCGGCGAGGATCGCGGCGTGGAACCGGGGTCCCTTGCGGCCGAAGCCCAGACGGAACCAGGGGAACTCACTCGCCGGGACGAGCGACAGCGCCTTGTTAGTCACCTCGAAGATCTCACGGCGTTCGTAGAGCACGTCGCACCAGGCGGGCTCGTAGCCGGCGACGCGCGCGTGCAGCACGAGGTCATGGTTCCGGCCGGCGACCGCGACCGGGTCGAACTGGATCGACCCGAACTTCCGGAAGACCTCGAGCACCCCGTCGAGGTCTCCCTCGACAGACCGCGCAGGCGCCAGGAAGTGCCGCGCGAGGAGAAAGCGACGCGCCGCCTCAGCAGCGACCTTCACCTGGAAGACACTAACAGCGCAGCCCCGGGGGGTTTCGCGCCGGCGGGTTCGTGTAGTTGGCGTGCTTGGCGTGCCCGCGCGGAACCGGGGAGTGCTGGGCGGCATTCAAGGGGCGTGACTAGCTACCGCAGCGCAATGCCCGTGCTGAGCGTGTTCGTCCGGGCGTTCCGGACGCCTGACCTGCGCAAGAAGCTGCTGTTCACCGGGGCCATGATCGTCTTGTTCCGGTTCGGCTCGAACCTGCCCGCGCCGGGCATCTCCGAGCAGAACGTCAGCTACTGCTCCCGGATGTCGAGCTCCGGCGGGGTCTTCGCCATCTTGAACCTGCTCAGCGGCAACTCGCTGCTGCACCTGACCGTGTTCGCGATCGGCATCCTGCCGTACATCACGGCCAGCATCATCGTGCAGATGCTCACCCAGGTGATCCCG
>DASZJD010000047.1 GCA_035948415.1 Acidimicrobiia bacterium
GGTTGGGCTCGACCGCGTGATGTGGGGCAGCGACTACCCGCACCACGAGAGCACCTACCCGTACACGACCCTGGGACTCCGCCGCGCCTTCTCCGACTGGGAGCCCGCCGAGATCCGACGGGTCACCAGCGAGAACGTGGCGCGGCTCTACGGCTTCGACCTCGGGGTCCTGACCCCGATCGGCGCCCGGGTCGGCCCGGCCGCAGACGAGGTCGCGACGCCGCTCGACGCCGTGCCCGACGACTCGGCAAGCCCGGCGTTCACGCGGCGGTAGGGCGGCACCGCCTCAGGCGGGGAGGCGCTCCACCTCGAGGGCGATCGCCCCCTGGTCGAGGTCGGGGCCGGCGAGCACCGAGGAGGGCTCCTCCCTAGCCGGCAGGAAGCGGGCGGCGATTGCCGCCGCCGCCAGCACCACGATGGTGGCGGCCACGAACGTCAGGCGAGTGCCTGAGAGGAAGGCGTGGCGGGCGACGGCGTGCAGCTGGGCCGCGAGCCGACCGGAGAGCCGACCCGCCACCGCGAGCGCCACGCCGATCGAGTCGCGGCTGGCGTGCCGGAGGGGGGCCGGGAGCCGGGCCGCGTCCATCTGCTGATGGAACCGGGCCGCGAGGATGCTCCCGAGCACCGCGACGCCGAGCGCCCCGCCCGTCTGTCGCGTGGTGTCGTTGACGGCCGACCCGACACCCGCCCGTCCGGGTGGCAGGGACCCCATGATCGATTCGGTCACGGGAGCGGTCGTCATGCCCATCGCCACGCCGTACACGAGGCGGACGACGAAGCCGATCACGAACGAAGACATCAGCGTGTCCGACGCATAGCAGGCGACGCACGCCGAGACGACACAGAGGGCCGGGACGACGACCCGGGTCGTTCCAACTCGCTGCACGAGGCGCGGGGCGATCGGTGATCCGATCATCAGGCCAAGCGCGACCGGGGTCAGCATGAGACCCGACTTGAGCGGGCTGTACCCGAGGATGAACTGGAAGTACTGGGTCAGGAGGAACGTGGACGCGAACAGCGAGAAGTAGGCGAGGGTGATCGTCGCCGACGCGGCCGAGAACCGCGGGTTGCGGAAGAACCGGACGTCGAGCATCGGCCGCTCGATGCGGCGTTCCCACCAGGCGAACGCGGCGAGGAAGCCGAGGCCGACGAGGAACCCACCCAGAACGAGCGGCGCGGTCCACCCTCGGTTCGGGGCCTCGATGATGCCGAGCAGCAGACCCACGAGCCCGACGATCGACAATGTCGCGCCGATGGGATCCAGCGGCGACTCCTCAGGGTTCCGCGTGTCCGGGATCAGCCGCGCCGCGAGGAACGCCGCGGTGATGCAGATCGGGATGTTGACGAGGAACACGGCCGCCCACCCGAAGTGCTCGACGAGCAGGCCCCCGGCGATCGGGCCCAGCGCGATCCCGAGGCCCGCCGTGCCCGCCCACACGCCGATGGCGCGGGCGCGCTCACGCGGGTCGGTGAACGTGTTGGTGAGGATCGACAACGTTGTCGGGAAGATGAACGCACCGCCGACACCCATCAGGGCGCGGGCGCCGATCAGCATGGTCGGCGATGACGCCGTCGCGGCCAGCCCCGAGAACACCGCGAACCACAGCAAGCCGAACAGCAGGGCGCGCCGGCGTCCGTACCGGTCGCCGAGCGACCCGGCGGTCAGGAGGAGACAGGCGAACACGAGGGTGTACGCGTCGACCATCCACTGGAGCTCGGATCCCGAGGCTCCGAGGCCGCGCACGATCGACGGGAGCGCCACGTTGAGGATCGTGTTGTCGACCCCGATCACGATCACGCAGCACGAGAGGACGCCGAGGATCCACCAGCGCCGCTCGTGCACGGCGGCGGGCGCCCCCGCGACCGTCGCTGTCGTCGCCATCGTTCAGCCCCGAGCCTGAAGTAACGAACCAGTTAGTTTAATGTTAGGCTACCACCGTCCGGGCGCACAGCGCCGAGGAGAGCGAGGGGAGGCCGGTGGCTGAGGCCCACCGAACGGCCCGGGACCCAGAACGGACCCGGCGCAGGATCCTCGACGCCGCCCGCCGCGTGTTCGCCACCCGCGGAATCGACGGTGCCCGCGTCGACGCCATCGCCGCCCGCGCCGGCACGAACAAGCGAATGCTCTACTACTACTTCGGGTCGAAGGACGGGCTGTTCCGGGCCGTCCTTCGTCAGCGCCTCGCCGACCGGGCCCCGACGTCCCAACTGGTTCGGGTCGGGCCCGACCGCCTCGCCGACCTCCACGACCGTCTGGCGAGTCAGCCCGACTACGTGCGGCTCCTCATGTGGGAGGCCCTCGAGCGTGGTCGGCGTCACCCCCTCGAAGAGGAGGAGGCTCGGCGCGCCGTCCTCGCCGAGTGGGTCGACGCCTTGCGGGCCGCCCAGGCCGACGGCCAGATCCCGGCCGACCTCGACCCGGCCCAGCTCGCGCTCTCCGAGCTCGGCATCGCCCTGATCCCGTTGGCGTTCCCGCAGCTCACGTGGCTGCTGACGGGCCGACGTCCCGACGACCCTGACTTCCTCGCCGAGCGACACGCGTTCCTGGGGCGCCTCGGCGAGGTGCTCGACGACCGCGTCCCGGCCGGAGACGTCTCGTAATTCAGCGCGGCGCGAACGGTAGGTTCGCGTACTCGTCCCGCAACCTCGTCTTCACGATCTTGCCGGTCGGCGCGCGTGGCATGTCGTCACGCGCCTCGAGCTGCTCCGGCACCTTCTGCGTCATGAGCCCGGCCTCACGACAGAACGCAACCATCTCGTCGAAGGCCAGCGGCTCAGCCCCGTCGACGGTCTGAACGACCGCGCACACCCGCTCGCCGCGATCCCGGTCGGGCAGGCCGATCACGGCAACGTCCTGGACCCTCGGGTGCGTGTACAGCAGGTCCTCGATCTCCTTCGCGCTGATGTTCTCGCCCTTCCGCACGATGATGTCCTTGAGCCGCCCGGTGACCTGGAGATGACCGTCGGCGCGGAGGCGACCGAGGTCGCCGGTGCGGAAGAAGCCCTCGGCGTCGAAGGCCTCGGCGGTCAGCGCTGGGTCTGTGTACGCGCGGAAGACCATCGGCCCCTGCAGCCGAATCTCGCCCTCCTCGCCGGGCGCAGCCGACCGGCCGTCGACGGTGACGATCCGGACCGCGATCCCGACGATCGGCCGCCCGTCGGTGTTCGCCAGCTGCTCGTCCGTGTCGGACGGCGAACCCTGGGCGATCATCGGCACCTCCGTCATTCCGTAGCCGTGAACGGTGCCCCGCCCGCCGATCTCTCGCTGGACCTCGTAGTGCAGCTCCGGCGGCTTCGGGGCCCCGCCCCCTGACATCAGCCGCAGCGTCGGGAGGATGGGCTCCTGCGGGTGCTTGCGCTGCTCGGCCAGGAAGGCCTGATAGAACGCCGTGCTGCCGCCGACCATGGTGACGCCGTGACGCCGAAGCACCGGGAGCGCATCCGGAGCGGAGAACGCGTCGAGGAGCACAGCCGGGAACCCGAGGCTCAGCATCGTGACGAGGTAGTCCGGGCCGCCGATGTGCGCGTACGGGAACGCGATCGACCCGACGTCGTCGGGCGACATGTCGAGCGCGACGGCCAGGCCCCAACCGCCGGCGATGAGCGACTGGTCGGTGTGGCACACGCCTTTTGGGTCAGCGGTGCTCCCCGACGTGTAGTAGATCCAGCGAACCGGTGCCTGCTCGGGAGACAGACCCGGCGGGGGTGGCGGCAGCGTGGCCGGATCGCCCTCGACCATGCCGTCGTCGAGGACCATCACCTCCGGTGACGGGTCCAGGTTGCGCGTGACCCGCCCAGCGAAGACCGGGAAGTCGAAGCCGCGGAACTCGCCCGGTACGACGAACAGACGTGCTCCGGTCTGGCGTAGCGCGAAGCCGACCTCCCGTTCTCGATAGAGGTGGATGATGGGGTTCTGCACTGCGCCGAGGCGGCTCAGCGCGCCGGAGAGCACCACGGTGTCGATGCGGGTCGGCAGCTGCCAGGACACCCGGGTCCCGTCGCCGACGCCGCGAGCCGCCAGGCCGGCTGCCACCCGCTCGGCGCGGTCCCGATACTGCGAGAACGTGAGCGTGCGATCCGATTCGTCGATGAGCATCGGTCGGTCCGGATCGGCGGCGACGCGACGGTCGATCAGCTCCCAGAGCGTGCGGGCACCCGTCACCGGCTTCGACACCGCCATCACTCCGAACCTAACGCGGCGCCGCGCCGGCCCGTAGCGGGCGAGGTCGGCGTGACAGACTGCCGCCAATGCCGCCAGTCACTCGGGTCTTGGCGCCCGCGCCCGTTGGCGCGCTCGCCGACTACGTCGCCGACGGCGGCGGGCAGGCCCTCGACGCGTTGGCGCGCATCGAGCCAGAGGCGGTCATCGACATCGTCGATGCGTCCGGGCTCAGGGGCCGAGGCGGCGCCGGGTTCCCCAGCGGCCGCAAGTGGCGGACGGTCGCCGCCATGCACTCGCCGGCGCTCTCGTCAGCAGTGGTGGTGAACGCGGCCGAAGGGGAGCCTGGCTCCTTCAAGGACCGCGCCATCCTGCGGGCCAACCCGTATCACGTCCTCGAGGGAGCGCTCGTCGCCGCCCGGGTCGTCCGGGCGGACCGAATCGTGATCGGCCTGAAACGCACGTTCATCCCGGAGCTCGCGCGACTGCGCCGGGCCCTCGACGAGGTTCGGGCCGCGGGCTGGGCCGCCGGTGTCGATATCTCGGTGTTCGAGGGCCCGAGTGAGTACCTCTACGGTGAGGAGACCGCACTCCTCGAGACGATCGACGGCCGCTACCCGTTCCCTCGCATCGCGCCTCCCTACCGGCGGGGCGTGGACGAAGTCGTCGAGACCACCGCCGACCTGACTGCCAACAGCGCGTCTGCCGCGCACGTCGAGATGGCGGCCGCCGGCGGGGAATCGGAGGCTCCGCCAACGCTCGCGAGCAACGTCGAGACGTTCGCCAACGTGCCCGGGATCGTCGTCAACGGCTCCGACTGGTTCCGGTCGGTCGGCACCGACGAATCGCCGGGAACCATCGTGTGCACGATCACCGGCCGGACCCGGCGCCACGGCGTGGCCGAGTTCGCGATGGGCACGCCGCTTCGCGAGGTGATCGCGACCATCGGCGGGGGGCCGGAGCCCGGGCACCACATCACCGCCGTGCTCTCTGGGGTGTCGAACCCGATGCTGCCCGTCGAGCTGCTGGACACACCCTTGAGCCACGAGGCGATGCGGGCACTCGGGACCGGTGTCGGCACCGGCGGGTTCATCGTGTTCGACGACCGCGACGACCTCGTCGCCGTCGCCGCCGGCGTAGCCCGCTTTCTCAGCGTCGAGTCGTGCGGCCAGTGCACGCCTTGCAAGCAGGATGGGCTCGTCATCGCCCAGCGTCTCGCGCAGGTCGCTCGGTCGGCGGCGCGCGAGGAGGATCTCGAGGAACTCGACGAGCTGCTCGAGCGCGTCACCGATGGCGCCCGCTGCAACCTCGCCTACCAGCAGCACGACGTCGTGGACAGCGTCCTCGAGCTCTACCTCGACCAGTTCCAGGATCACGTCACCGAGCGGCTCACGGGAGTGGAGCCGGAGCTCATCGCCCCGATCGCCGACATCGTCGACGGCCGGGCCACGTTCGACGCCCATCAGGGGGCCAAGCAGCCGGACTGGAGCTTCGATGCCGAGTACTCCGGCAAGAGCCCCGCTGACCGTCTCGACGACCACCGAGCCCACCAAGCACTCTGACCCCCGGCGGACGCGCTGCTGTCTCAGCGCCTACCAGGTAAGGCCGAAGTAGATGGCCGTGGTGATGCCAACCACGAGGCAGTAGACGGCAAACGGCTTCAGGGTCTGGGTCTCGAAGAAGCGCATCAGGAAGCGCACCGCGAGGTACGCGGCCGCAGCGGCGAACAGGCTCCCGACCAGCACCTGACCCCGGATGTGGTCGCCATTCGAGCCCAGCAGGTCCGGCAGCTTGTAGATGCCCGCGGCCAGGATGATCGGCGTAGCGAGCAAGAAGGAGAACCGAGCGGCGTCTTCGTGATCGAGGCCGCGGAGGAGTCCGGCGACCATCGTGATGCCGGATCGACTGATGCCCGCCATCAGCGCGAAGACCTGCGCCCCCCCAATGACACCCGATTCTCGGAACTCGAGGGTGTCGAGTCGCCGCGCTCCCTCCTCGTTGACGCCGTGGGCCACGGCCAGCGCCCGGACCTCCTGGCGGCGGCGGGCTCGCTCCCCGACCGCGAGCACCACGCCGTTCACCGCCAGGAGGCTCGACGCTGCCACCGGAGTAGCGAGCAGGACGCGAAGCGAGTGCTCCAAGAGCAGGCCGGCGATGCCCGCCGGGATCGTCGCCGTGACGAGCAGCCACGCCAGCCGCTCGTCCTTGGTCTCGACGCGACGACGGCCGAGCGAGCGGAAGAACCCGGCGATGATTCGGGCCCAGTCGGCGCGGAAGTACCAGAGGAGCGCCAGCGCGGTCGCCACGTGCAACCCGACGAGGAACGCCAGGTAGAACGACTCGCTCTTGGACTGGGCGTTGACGATGCTGTGCCAGCCGAACAGCGCGGGAACGATGACGGAGTGGCCGAGGCTCGAGACGGGGAAGAGCTCGGTCACGCCCTGCAGCAGCCCGATGACGATCGCCTGGAAGTAGCTCACGGCGAGACGCTAGTGGTGGCTCTGGGCTCCCGGTGACACGCCACCGCCCCCCGGCTCCCCGGTCCGGAGCGAGGCGCCGAGCACGCGCAGGGTCTCCTTGAGGTGGGCGAGACGCTCGGCGCCGATCTGCGTGGCCCAGGTGTGCTCGATCTCGTCGGCGATGCGGTTCGCCGTCGCCGCTGCGGCGCGGCCCCGGTCGGTGAGCTGAACGAGCTTCGCCCGACCGTCGTGCGGATCGGCGGCACGGCCGACGTAGCCGCGGGCCTCGAGGTAGTCGACGAGGAGGGTGACCGCCTGCTTGGTGATCCCCGACCGGGCCGCCATGTCCGTGATCCGCGCCCCCTCTTCGCCCAGCTGCGCGAGGACCACGGTGTGGACCGGCCGCAGGTCGGGGAAGCCGGCCACGGCCAGCTCGGCCCGGGTCCGGTCCGCCAGCGCCCGGACGAGGAGCCGGGCGAGGACCCCGAGCCGAGGCGGGTTGCGGTCTGCCATTTCCATCAAGCCCCTTGACAATCAGGTCAATTTACTGTATCACTTGGCCGACGAGGAGGAAGATGCAACGGGACGAGCGCGAGCAGCGGGGGCGGGCCGGACGAGGCCTCGTGACCGTCGGGCTGGCGCTGGCGGTCTCGACCCTGGCCTGGGGTGGCCCGGCCGCGGCGGCGAGGGCCCCGAGGGCCGGTGACCGCGCCGGCCGATTGCGGGTCGGCGGCCGCACGCGCACGTACCTGGTCCACGTCCCGCCGGGTGCCCACACCGGGATGCCGGCCGTGCTCGCCTTCCACGGTGGCGGCGGCACCGGCGCCGGCATGGCCCGAATCACCCACCTCAGCGACGTCGCCGACCAGCAGGGCTTCATCGCCGTGTACCCGCAGGGGTACGCCAACAGCTGGGCCGGGGGCAAGGGCGACACCCCGGCGGACGCGGCGGGGATCGACGACGTCGCCTTCGTCAGCGCGCTGATCGACCGGCTCGCGGTCGAGGACGGCATCGACACCACTCGGGTCTTCGCCACGGGCCTCTCGAGCGGCGGCTTCATGTCGCAGCGCCTCGGGTGTCAGCTCTCGGGCGAGATCGCCGGCATCGCCCCGGTGGCGGCCACGCTGCTCGTCAACCTGGCGCCGACCTGCACGCCGAGCCGGCCGATGCCGGTCCTCGAGATTCAGGGCACCGCCGACCCGCTCGTGCCGTACGGCGGCGGGCACGTCCGGGGCCGGGGCCCGGGTGGCTACCCCGCGCTCTCGGCTCCGGACACCGCTGCCCACTGGGCGGGCGTGAACGGCTGCTCGCCCAC